>NZ_JBVIBK010000016.1:183157-227138 GCF_055573455.1 Streptomyces sp. NPDC030183 | reverse complement strand
GTGCGTGCTCTCGGCGTGCCGGGCCCTGACCCGTGTACTGGACGTACTCGGGTCAGGGCCCGGTGCGTCGAGAGCGCGTGCATGGCGTCGCGGGGCAGGTGGGAATTTGACGACAGGGCCTAGGTGGGCCCGTCGGTGGCGGAGAGGCCCGCGAGGGTCAGCAACAGGTGCTGCCTCGTCCGGTGCGGAGCACAGCAGGACGGGGCCGTCGTCCGGGTGGGCGGGCAGCCGGCCGTGGCTGCCGCTGACGCCGGAGGGGTCCAGTGGGACGGTGCTGATGCGGTAGCGCAACCCGAGCTTCTTGCGGGCCACCTGGCCGATCGCGCGGAGCTTCACCGCCGGGACGGTGTCGTCGTACAGCAACTCGGCCGGGTCGTAGCCCGGCTTGCGGTGGATCTCGACCTGGCGGGCTAAGTCGGGCGCGTGCGCGTCGTCCAGCCAGTAGTAGTACGTGAACCAGGCGTCGGGGGCGGTGACCGCCACCAGTTCGCCGGAGCGCTCGTGGTCCAGGCCGTGGGCCTTCTTGCCCTCGGCGTCCAGCACCTCGTCCACGCCGTCGAGTTCGGCGAGGAGCCCCGCGACGTGGGCGGCGTCGGCCGGGTCGCGGACGTATACGTGGGCGATCTGGTGGTCGGCGACGGCGAAGGCCCGTGAGGTCCACGGGTCGAGGTACTCCATGCCGTCCTGGGTGTACACGTCGAGGAGTCCGGCGCGGCGCAGCGCGCGGTTGATGTCGACGGGGCGGGAGGCGGGGGTGATGCCGTACTCGCTGAGCGCGACGATCGTGGCGCCCTCGCGCAGGAGGTGGTCGATCAGCGGGCGCAGCGCCTCGTCGAGCCGGCGGGCGCTCGCGGTCGTCTCCGGCGAGTCGGGGCCGGATCGCTGGGGCTCGTAGTCGAGTTGGGGGACGTAGACGAGGGTGAGGTCGGGCCGGTGCTCGTCGAAGACCTGGCGGGCGGCGCCGAGGATCCACTGGGTGGAGGGCATCCCGGCGTTGGGCCCCAGTAGGTGAACAGCGGGAACGGACCGAGCCGGTCGGTGAGTTCGTCGTGCAGGGACGGGGGCCAGGTGTAGCAGTCGGGTTCCTTGCGGCCGTCGGAGTAGTAGACGGGGCGGGGGGTGACGGTGAGGTCGACGTCCGCGCCCATCGCGTACCACCAGCAGATGTTGGCGACCTTGTAGCCGGGGACGGTCCTGCGGGCCGTGTCCCAGATCTTCTCGCCGCCGACGAGCGCGTTGTGCTGCCGCCACGGCAGTACCTCGCCGAGGTCGCGGAAGTACCAGCCGTTGCCCACCGCGCCGTGCCCGGAAGGGGGTTCGCCGGTGAGGAAGGTGGACTGGACGGTGCAGGTCACGGCGGGCAGGACGGGGTCGAGGCAGGCCCGGAAGCCGCGCTCGCCGAGGGCGGCGACGGCGGGCATGTGCCTCAGCAGCTTCGGGGTGAGCCCGACGATGTCGAGGACGACGAGCCGGTTCGCAGGCGGGGTGCCGGCCGGGGACGCGCCCGCTGACGCGGTACTCGCGGTCGGCGTGCTCGCCGACTCGCCACTCACGCGCGGCGGGCCCGCTGACGCGGTCGCGGGCGGGGTGCTTCTGGGCGGGGTGCTCACTGGTGTTCCTCCTTGAGGCCGAGGCCGGAACAGCCTCCGGTGGGGGGTGGAGCGAGGGGAACACGAGAGGAGGAGAAGAGAAGGGAAGCGAGAGGAAGGTGCCGAAGGGGGTCAGGCCGCCGCGGCGCGCAGGAACTCGAGGGAGCGGCGGGCCACGTCGGGGGCGTCGAGGGAGCCGCCCTGGATCTCCACGGAGACCAGTCCGCGGTGGCCGAGGTCCCGCAGGGCGGCCAGCACGGGCGGGAAGTCGATCTCGCCGGCGCCGAATTCGAGGTGCTGGTGGACGCCGCGCCGCATGTCCTCGATCTGCACGTTGAGCAGGCGCGGCGCGGCGAGCCGCAGGCACTCCAGCAGGGTCCGCTCCTCCACGCAGTGGGCGTGCCCCACGTCGAGGGTGATCCCGAACAGCTCGTGTCCGCCGATGAGTTCCGCCAGTTCCAGGCATCGTTCGACGGTGTCGACGAACATGTACGGTTCCGGCTCGAAGGCCAGGGAAACGCCGTACTCCTCGGCGGTCTCCAGGACGGTCTCGACGCCCGCCGCGAGCCGCTTCCAGGCGTCCCGTCGCGGCAGCCCGTCCTCCGGTGCCGGGCCGCTGCACAGGTGGACGGTGGGCGAGCCGAGGTCGGCGGCGATCCGTACGGCGCGCCGCAGCAGGTCGATCCGCTGTTCCGCCGCGTCGGACATCAGGGTCGGGTGGTGCTTGCCCCAGGGATCGAGGAGATAGGGCGCGCCGGTCTCCAGCGTCACGTCGAGGTCGTGCCGGTCGAGGTCCCGGGCGATCTCGGCGACCCGTCGGGGCAGGTCGGGGGCGTACGGGTCGAGGTGTCCGTGGTCGAGGGTGAGGGCGACTCCGTCGTAGCCGAGGTCGGCGAGGACGGTGAGGACGTCGGCGATGCTGTGGTTGGTGAAGCCGTTGGTGCCGTAACCGAATCTGAGGGGGGTGGGGGGCACGGTCATGCCGGCGTTCCTCCCGCGGAGGTCTGTGCTGGTCGAGGGGGTGGTTCAGGTGGGGGAGACACGCCGGGCGAGCCGCCGGGCCAGGGGGTGGGCGACGCCGAGGGCGGCCGCCGCGACCGTGGCTCCGCTGCGCGCGGTCAGGGCCGTCTGCAGGGGCAGGAACCCGAGGATTCCGGCCCCGACGGCCCGCCGTACGTTCTCGCCCGACGGCTCCCGTACGGCACGGATCTGGGCGGTGCCATAGGTGCCGAGGTAGGCGAGGGCTCCGGCGCCGACGACGGCGGCCCGGGTGACGGCCGACCGAGTGGTGGGATGGCTGCCGGGGTGCCGCTGGGCTGCGGACGCTGCCGTGCGCCCGGGGGACGGTGCCGCCTCACCGGCCCGTGCCGAGACGATCGCCGTGCGGACGGCGGGCAGCGCCGTCGCGAGGGCCGTGGTCGTGGCGGCGGCGAGGGTCGAGGCGGGCACGCGGGCGGGGGCGCCGGAGATCTCATGGCGGCTGAGGGCGGACAGCGTGTACGTGTGGGCGCCGACCAGTGCGGCCGGGAGCGCGCCGCGCAGCAGTGCCCTGCCGGTTTCGCCGGGACGCCCGGCGGCCAGTGCGCCCGAGAGCACGTCCAGGGTCCGGGCCGAGGCCATGGCGGCCGCTCCGGCGGGGGTGGACTTGAGCTTCAGGTCGTAGGCCCAGATGACGCCGGTCAGCGGCAGCGCTGCCAGGAGGCTGCGGCGACCGCCCGAGGCCACGGCGAGCCCCAGCCCCGCGGCGGTGAGCGCGCCGGCGACGGCGAGGGCGGTACCCCGGGGGACGCGGCCCGAGGGGACGGGCCGCTCGGGGCGTTCGACGGCGTCGATCGTGGCGTCGGCGTAGTCGTTGAGAGCCATGCCGGCCCAGTAGAGGCAGACGGATGATCCCATGGCTCCCAGCGTCTGTGCGCTGAGCGGGCGTCCTGCCGCCGCGGCCCCGGCGAGTAGGTCACCCGGCACACTCAACGCGGCGGGCGCGCGTACGAGTTGAGCGAGATCCGCCAGGCGCACGGCTGGCCGTGAACCGGAGCGGACATCCCATCTCCGATTTTTCATGGCGGCAACCTACCTCCGCCGTCCGCACATTCATGTGGAGGAAACGTGAAGAACTTTGTCATTTCGTGACTTGATAATGCCTATCGGTGAACTCACCTGCGTGCTATTGGCTGTCAGAGTTCCTGGCGCAGTCTCCGCCATACCGCCTTGGCCGCGTTGTGCCCCGACATTCCGTGCACCCCGGGGCCGGGCGGGGTCGCCGACGAGCAGAGGAACACGGCCGGGTGCGGGGTCCGGTACGGGTGGAGCGTGAGCTTCGGGCGGAGCAGCAGCTGGAGCCCGGAGGCGGCACCGCAGGCGATGTCACCGCCGACGTAGTTGGCGTTGTGCGCGGCGAGTTCGGGCGGGCCTGCGGTGGCGCGGGCGAGGATCCGGTCGCGGAACCCCGGTGCGAAGCGCTCCAGTTGGCGCTCCACGGCGTCCGTCAAGTCCCCGGTCCAGCCGTTCGGGACGTGCCCGTACGCCCAGAAGACGTGCTTGCCCTCGGGGGCGCGGCTGGGGTCGACGAGGCTGGGCTGCACGGTGATCAGGAAGGGCCGGTCGGGGGCGTGGCCGTGCCGGGAGGCGGCGTCCAGAGCGGTGCTGATCTCCGCCTTGCTCGCCCCCACCTGGACCGTGCCCGCGGCGCGTGCCTCCTGTGCGGTCCAGGGCACGGGGCCGTCCAGCGCGTAGTCGAGCTTGAAGACGCTCGCGCCGTACCGGTACGACGCGTAGGCGCTCCCGAAGCCCGCGATGCGGGCCAGGGCGGTGGGCGAGGTGTCGAAGACGTAGGCGCGCGCGGGCGGCAGGTCGTCGAGCCGCTTGACCTCGTAGTCGGTGTGGACGGTGCCGCCGAGGTCCTTGAGGTAGGCGGTGAGCGCGTCCGAGACGGCCTGGGAGCCGCCCCGGGCGAGGGGCCAGCCGGCGGCGTGCGCGGCCAGCGCGAAGACCAGGCCCACGGCGCCGGTGGCGAGACCGCCGAGCGGGGCGATGACATGCGCGACCAGTCCGGAGAACAGCGCCTTGGCCTTCTCGTCCTTGAAGCGGCGCATCAGCCAGGTGGAGGGGGGCAGCCCGGCGAGGCCGAAGCGGGCGAGGGTGACCGGGTCGCGGGGCAGCGCCGACAGGGGCAGCGACATGAAGTCCCGTACCAGGGTGTCCCACTTGGGCAGGAACGGCTCGACCAGTCGGCGGTACGCGCCGGCGTCCCGCGGCCCGAACGAGGCCGCCGTCTCCCCCACCGAGCGCGACAGCACAGCCGCGGAGCCGTCGAGGAACGGGTGCGCCATGGGCAGCTCCGCGTGCAGCCACTCCAGGCCGTAGCGGGCGAGCGGCATCCCATTGAACGCGGGCGAGTTGACTCCCAGGGGGTGGGCCGCCGAGCACGGGTCGTGCCGGAAGCCGGGCAGGGTCAGCTCGGCGGTGCGGGCGCCTCCGCCGACCGTGTCCCTGGCTTCGAACACCGCCACGGAGAATCCGCGGCGGGCCAGCTCCACGGCAGCCGTCAGGCCGTTCGGCCCCGCCCCCACCACCACCGCGTCGAGCATCGCCGGCACGTTCGGACCCCTTCGTCAGCCGATGGCCATCGAGCGCCGCGGACGGGCTTCCGCCCGGCGGCGAACCTGCGCTCAGGATATGCCCGACCACCGACAGCCACGGCATGGGTAGGCTGCGCCGCATGACGCGCCGGTTCCGCTTCACCGACCCCGAGCAGGGCCTTCGGCACTGGTTCGAGGTGGGGGACGACGGGAGCGTACTGCGGCAGATCTCGTTCCGGGGCGGGGAACGGGCGGCCCTGGTCGCCGCCGACCCGGCGGAACGGGCGGAGGTCCGGCGGGCCGGTGGTGAGCTCGGCGTCCAGCTGTACGAGGTCGTGTACGGCACGGGCCGGCCGGGGCCCGTCGCGGAACCGGTGGACGCGGTGCCGGTCACCGAGCGGGAGTTCGACCTGGCGTGGGGCCGGGCCCGCAGCCACCGCCAGTGCGATGTCCGGCACGACTGCGGCCCCGTCCCCGTCGGCGGGCGTCTGCCCGGCAGGTTCACCGTCTCCCCGTGGGGCCCCGGCGTCACCGGGGTGTTCGTGGACCTCGGTCTGTCCGTGCCCGGCTTCGTCGACGCGCTGATCCTCCTGCGGGCCGGGTGTCAGTGGCCGCCGGAGAGCACGCCCGCCGTGTTCGAGGTGATCGACATCCGCATGGGCAACGGCGGCTGCCAGCTCAGGCTCCGGCCGACAGCAACCCCCGCACCCGGTGAGCCGTGGCCGTGTCCCGTGCCGCGGTGAACGGCAGGGTGTTGCCGCCGGTTATCCGGAAGGGCTCGTCCGCGAGCGTGAGGTGGGCGCCGCCGGACTCCTCGACGAGGAGGAGGCCCGCCGCGTGGTCCCAGGCCGCCTCCCAGGAGAACGCGACCGCGTCCAACCGCCCCTGGGCGATGGCGAGATACTCCAGGCCCGCCGATCCGCACGGGCGCGGGGCGACGCCTTCCGTCCACAGGCCGAGCAGCGCCGCCTTCTGCTCCTCCGTGGTGTAGTCGGGGTGGGAGGTGGCGACGTCGAGGTCACGGCCGGGCTCCGGTGACCCCGCGCGCAGCGGCTCGCCGTCCAGTGTGGCCCCCTTGCCCCGGACGGCCACGGCGAGCCGGTCGAGCGCGGGCGCGTACGTCCAGGAGGCGCGCACCACGCCGTCCAGGGCGAGGGCGACGAGCGTGCAGAAGCCGGGCTCGCCGTGCACGAACTGCCGGGTGCCGTCCACCGGGTCGACGATCCAGACCGGCGCGTCGCCGTGGATCGCCTCGTACGACGCGGGGTTGGCGTGGACCGCCTCCTCGCCGACCACGACGGAGCCGGGCAGCAGGGCGGGCAGCGCCTCGGTCAGATACAGCTCGGCCTTGCGGTCGGCGTCGGTGACGAGGTCGTGGGGGCCGTTCTTCTGGTCGACCTCGTGCGCGGCGAGCTGCCGCCAGCGCGGCATGATCTCGGCGGCGGCCGCCTTGCGGATCGCTTCTTCGACGTCGGAGGCGTGCCGGGCGAGAAACTCGTCGATGGTTTCGCTGTCTTCGATCATGCCTCCATCACAGCACGCACCACTGACAATCCCCACCGGGAGGGTGCACTCCGCATGGAATCACCATGAACAGCGGGTCCGGTGGGGCCGCGCGGTGGTTCCCGCTCAGCGTCCGACCGCGTAGCCCTGCGTGCCCCGCGGGTTGGCCGCCGCCGAGAGCACGCCGGTCTCGGGGTCGCGCGCGACCGCGCAGAGGCGGCCCTCGGACCAGGGTTCGCCGACGGTGACGTCATGGCCGCGGCGGCGCAGTTCCTCGACGACCTCCGCGGGCATGCGGGACTCGACGGTGACACTGCCGGGGCGCATGCCGCGCGGGTAGAAGGAGCCGGGGAAGCCGTCGTTGTGCCAGTTCGGGGCGTCGATGGCGCCCTGGAGGTCGAGCCCGCCCCGCACCGGTGGGCGCAGGGCGACACCCAGGAAGAAGTGCAGCTGCCACTGGTCCTGCTGGTCGCCGCCGGGCGTCCCGAACGCCATCACGGGCACCCCGTCGCGCAGCGCCAGCGAGGGGGTGAGGGTGGTGCGGGGCCGGCGCCCGGGGGTGAGCGAGTTCGGCAGCCCTTCGTCCAGCCAGGCCATCTGCAGCCGGGTGCCGAGCGGGAAACCCAGCTCGGGCACGACGGGGTTGGACTGGAGCCAGCCGCCGCTGGGCGTGGCCGCGACCATGTTGCCCCAGCGGTCGACGACGTCCAGATGGCAGGTGTCGCCCCGGGTGCCGCCGTCCGCCCCGATCTCGGGCTCCCCCGGCACCGGCGACCGCGGGCTCTTGGCGACGGTGGGCTCGCCGGCGCCCAGGGGGTTGAACCCGGGTTCGTCGGTGGCCACCACGCGCGCGTGGGCGCTCAGTCGCGGGGCGCGGCCCACCGGGCTGCCGGGCCGCAGTTCGTACGAGGCCCGCTCGCCGACGAGCGTCCGCCGCTCGGTGTTGTACGCGTCGGACAGCAGCTCGGTGAGGGGCACCGGCGCCGCGTCGCCGTACCATGCCTCCCGGTCGGCCATGGCGAGCTTGCAGCCCTCGATCAGCAGGTGCACATAGTCCGCGGACCCGTACGCGGGCAGCTCGCGCGGCAGCAGGGCGAGTTGCTGGAGGAGCACGGGGCCCTGGCTCCAGGGGCGCGCCTTGCACAGCGTCCAGCCGTTCCAGTCGCAGGTCGCCGGGGACTCGTAGGCGGCGGACCAGGCGGCCAGGTCGGCCAGGCCGAGGGTGCCGGCGTGCCGTTCGCCGCTGGTGTCGAGGGTGGGCCGCCCGGCCTGGCGTACCAGGGCCTCGGCGATGAAACCGGAGCGCCACACCTCCCGCGCCGCCTCGATACGGGCGGCGCGGTCCCCCGCCCCCTCGACCTCGGCGAGCAGGCGCCGCCAGGTCGCGGCCAGGGCGGGGTTGCGGAACAGCGCGCCGGGGCGGGGCGCCCGTCCGTCGGGGAGGTAGACCTCCGCCGAGGACACCCACTCCTTCTCGAAGAGGTCGCGCACCGACTCGACGGCCGCCCCGACGTTCTCCACGGGCGCGTGCCCGTTCTCCGCGTACCCGATGGCGTACTTCAGGACGTCGGCGAGGTCCTTGGTGCCGTAGTCGCGCAGCAGCAGCATCCAGGCGTCGAACGCGCCCGGCACGGCGGCCGCCAGGGGGCCCGTACCGGGGACGAGGTCCAGACCGAGGCCCCGGTAGTGCTCGATCGTCGCCCCGGCGGGCGCGACGCCCTGCCCGCACAGGACCCGCACCTCGCCGTCCGCGGTCGCCAGGATGATGGGGACCTCCCCGGCGGGCCCGTTGAGGTGCGGCTCGACGACGTGCAGGACGAACCCACCGGCGACGGCCGCGTCGTAGGCGTTGCCCCCCTCCTCCAGAACGGCCATCGCGCACTGCGACGCGAGCCAGTGCGTGGAGGCCACCATGCCGAAGGTCCCCTGGAGCGTCGGTCGAGTGGTGAACACAGGCGAACTCCTCACAGCACGACGATCGTCGACCGATCGTACGCAGCAGCCGAAGCCGCCCTCGGAAACGCTGCGACGGACGCCCGTTGACAGAGGCCGCGGTAACAGTCGTTCGAGGCCCCGCGACCGGTCAAGAGCCCTGCGGGGTTCTGGTCCAGGCTGTCGTGGCGAGGCGTCCGGTGTTGCCGAGGTCGAGGCCGCCCTCGGGGGTGAGCACCTGCGTGGGGCGGCCCTTCGCGGTGGCGATGCGCAGGTGGGCGGCGTTGACGGCGGGGACGTTCGCCTCGGTGACGGTGTTGCGCCAGACCAGGGAGGTGGTCGCCGACTCGCCGGGCTTCAGGGTCAGCTCGTGCGGGCCCGGGTCGGGCACACCCGTGGTGATCCTCTCCGGGCCGCGCAGGACGCTCACGTCGACGGGTTCGCGGTCCTCGTCGAGCACCTGGACCAAGGGATAGCCGTTCACCGCGTACGGCTTGGTACCGCAGTTGGTGAGCGTCACCGTCATCGCACGCAGTCCCATCGCGGCCTCGACGAGCCCCGGCAGCATGCGCGCCCCGGACGACGGGCAGGCGTCGGCGGGGTCGGCCGACGGCGCCCCGGTGGGCCGCGCCTGCGGCACCGATGGCATTCCCCCGGGCAGTTCGTCGGCGTGCACACCGCTCGGGGGTTCGGTCCCCGAGGACGCGTCGGCTGTCGAGGACGCGTCGGCCGTCGAGGGCGTGTCGCGGCCGGGGTTCACCTCGCGCTCGATCTCCTCCCCGAGTCCGCAGCCGCCGACGGCGAGGATCAGCGCGGCGGAAACGGCGACGCGGGAGGCGGTGCGGCGGGGTATCGGGATCACGGGTCCGATCCTGGCACGCGCGTCCGGTGGAAGGCGGGACTCCGGAAAGGCGCCGAAGTCGCCGCGCGGTTGAACGGTGGGGGCCGGTCACCGCGTATACACAGAGCGAGGTCGCACTTTCGCCCCACAGGCAGTCGTGTGACACTGACGTACCCCACCGACCGGCGGTACCGCCGCCTCGACCCCGAGAAGTGCGCTGTGCGTGATCTCCCTCTGCCGCTCGCCCTCACCGTGCGTCTGCTTCCGGTCGCCGTACTCGCCACGGCAGGCTGGGCGTTGTCGTCCGGTCCGTCGGACACGAGCCCGGCGGGGAAGGAGTCCGCACCGAACACCGCGTCCGGGCCCATCTCCACCTCCGAGTCCGCCCCGGCCACGTCCGCCGCGACCAAGACGTACGCGAAAGCGCCCTCGCCCTGCGCCGCCATCACAGCGAAAACGGTCAAATCCCTTGTTCCGGGCGCCAAGACGGCCGGCAAGGAAATAGCGTCCACCGATCAGTCCGTACGCCGCACCTGCTCCTGGAACGCGCTCAAGGGCTACGACTACCGCTGGCTCGACATCTCGTACGAGATTCACCAAACGGACGCGAAGGCCGAAACCACCTACAAGGAACGGATATCGCAGAAGAGCGGCGGCGGCGCGGTGCCCGGTCTCGGTGACGGGGCCTACTCGGTCGTGAACCTCACCACCGAGGACAAGCAGCAGACCCGCGAGGGCGTGGTGTACGCGCGCGTGGCCAACGCCCTGGTGGTCGTCACCTACAACGGCAGCGACTTCGAGTCGCAGAAGGCGCCCGGGACCGACGAGATCAACAAGGGCGCCATCAAGGCCGCGAAGGAGGCGGTGGCCGCGCTGGAGGGCTCCCGGTAGGGGTACGCGCTCCGCACGCGCCCACCGCCGTCACGGTCAGGGGCGTCGGCTCAGACGGCCGCCCGCTCCTTCTTCCCCTCCCCCGCCATCAGCGCCACGTACACCAGCGTCGACGCGGCGAGGCCGACCGCCCAGCCGTAGTCGGCGAGCGGCTTGAGGAACGGGATGAGTCCGTCCTCCGGGAACGGACCCGAGGAGACCCCCTCCGGGGACACCGTCGAGTACGAGCCGCCGACCGCGAGGACGCCACCGACCAGGAAGGCCGCGATGGCCCGCCAGTTCCAGCCGGAGGAGTACCAGTAGCGGCCGCCCGGTGTGTACAGGTCCGCGAGATGCAGGACCGTACGGCGGATGATCCAGTAGTCGGCGATGAGGATGCCCGCGACCGTGCCGAGCAGTCCGCCGACCAGGCCGAGCCACGTGAAGATGTAGAACTCGGGCGTGGAGATGAGCTTCCACGGGAAGATCAGGACGCCGACGACACCGGTGATCAGGGCGCCCGTACGGAAGTTGATGAGCTTCGGCGCGAGGTTCGCGAGGTCGTACGCCGGTGAGACCACGTTCGCCGCGATGTTCACGGAGATCGTCGCGATCAGCACGGTGATCAGAGCGAAGAGCAGACCGAAGGTGCTGTCGGCCTTGGCGGCGAGGGTGACCGGGTCCCAGATGGCCTCGCCGTACACGGCCTCGGAGCCGGAGGTCACGAGGACGGCCAGGATCGCGAAGAGCGTCATCGTCGTCGGCAGGCCGAGGGACTGGCCCCAGGTCTGCGCCTTCTGGCTGGCGCCGAAGCGGGTGAAGTCGGGGATGTTCAGCGAGAGCGTGGCCCAGAAGCCGATCATGCCCATGAGAGAGGGGAAGAAGACCGGCCAGAAGTCGGCGCCCCAGCCCAGCTTGGACGGCTGGTCCAGCAGCGCGCCGAACCCGTCCGCCTTGACCGCGATCCAGATCAGCAGCACGAAGGCTCCGACGATCACGAAGGGCGCGGCCCAGTTCTCGAAGTGCCGCAGGAAGTCCATGCCCCGGTAGATGATCGCGATCTGGAGTGCCCAGAAGAGGATGAAGCAGAGCCACAGCGGCCAGGGGTTGCCGGCGATCTTCCCCGCGGTCTCCCACTGGCCGCCGGTGAGCTTGGAGCCGAGGGCGAAGATGCCGCTGCCGCCGATCCAGGTCTGGATGCCGAACCAGCCGCAGGCCACGGCCGCCCGGATCATGGCCGGTATGTTCGCCCCGCGCAGACCGAAGGAGGCACGGGCGAGCACCGGGAACGGGATGCCGTACTTGGGTCCGGCATGCCCGGTGGCCAGCATCGGCAGCAGCACGATGACATTGGCCAGGGCGATGGTGAAGACGGCCTGCTTCCAGTCCATGCCGAGGGCGACCAGGCCGGAGGCCAGGGTCCAGCTGGGGATGCAGTGGGCCATGGAGATCCACAGCGCCGCGAAGTTGTACGTCGTCCACTTGCGTTCGGAGACGGGTACGGGACGCAGGTCCTCGTTGGCGAAGGGACTGTCGGCGGGGAAGGCCCCGGGGGCCAGTTCGATCCGGCCGGACGAGTCGGCGGACTGGGCCATCGGCGACCCCGGGGGCACTGTTTCGGTCATGGGCAGGCCAATCAAGGAGGCGGGACGGGAGAGAAAGGCCGTGCGGGGCCTTGTGCCCCTCCCCGGGGGAGCGGGGAGGGAGTCAAGGTGTGGGGGGTCGTGGCGGAGTGGAGCGTTCCGGATTGTGGCAGGAGCCGGCCCGGGAGGGAATCCCCTGGTCAGCCGGTGAGCGCGGGGATGACCGTGGAGCCGTACACGTCGATCACCCGCTCCTGCGCGTCGTGCATGTCGTACACGGCGAACTGGTCGACGCCGAGGTCCCGCAGCGCGTTCAGCTTCGCGATGTGCGCCTCGGGGGTGCCGATGACACAGAACCGGTCGACGATCTCGTCCGGGACGAACGCGGTGTCGGGGTTGTCGGCGCGCCCGTGGTGGGAGTAGTCGTACCCCTCGCGGGCCTTGATGTAGTCCGTGAGCTCCTCCGGTACGGCCGCGGAGTGCTCGCCGTACTTGGAGACGAGGTCGGCGACGTGGTTGCCGACCATGCCGCCGAACCAGCGGCACTGCTCACGGGCGTGGGCGAGCGCCTCGGGCGAGTCGTCCTCGGTGACGTACGCGGGGGCGGCCACGCAGATCTTCACCTCGGACGGGTCGCGCCCGGCGGCGACGGCCGCGTCCTTGACCGCCTTGACCATGTACTCGGTGAGGTACAGGTCGGAGAGCTGGAGGATGAAGCCGTCGGCCTCCTCCCCCGTCATCTTCAGGGCCTTGGGGCCGTACGCGGCCATCCAGACCGGGAGTTCGGCGTCCTCCTTGATCCAGGGGAAGCGGATCACGGTGCCGCCGAGGTCGGCCTCTCCCCCGCTGCCCAGCGAACGGATGACCTTCATGGCCTCGCTGATCCGGGCCAGCGTGTTGGGCTTGCGGCCCGCGACGCGCATCGCGGAGTCGCCGCGGCCGATGCCGCAGACGGTGCGGTTGCCGAACATGTCGTTCAGCGTGGCGAAGGTCGAGGCGGTCACCTCCCAGGTGCGGGTGCCCGGGTTGGTGACCATCGGGCCGACCTTCAGTCTCGTGGTCCGGGACAGGATCTGGCTGTAGATGACGAACGGCTCCTGCCACAGCACGGCGGAGTCGAAGGTCCAGCCGTAGCTGAAGCCGTTGTCCTCGGCGCGCTTCATCAGCTCGATGACGCGCGAGGCCGGCGGGTCGGTCTGCAGGACGAGTCCGAAGTCCATCTGCTCCGCTCCTAGGTGAGGTACTGACAGGTGGAGCGGGGGGTGTAGACGCCGTGCCCGGCGTGACCGGTGTACTCCCGCTCGGTGATGACGGGTTCGCCGCGCGAGAGGACCGTCTCGACCCGGCCGGTGGTGCGCTTGCCCTCGTACGCCGAGTAGTCGACGTTCATGTGGTGGGTCTCGGCGGACATGACCTGCTCGGCGTGCGGGTCGTAGATGACGATGTCCGCGTCGGCTCCGGGCGCGATCGTGCCCTTCTTGGGGTACATGCCGAACATGCGGGCCGGGGTCGCGCAGGCGATCTCGATCCAGCGGCGGCGCGAGATGTGCCCGTCGACGACGGCCTGGTGCAGCAGGTCCATCCGGTTCTCGACGCCCGGCAGACCGTTGGGGATCTTGGAGAAGTCACCGCGGCCGAGTTCCTTCTGCCCGACGAAGCAGAACGGGCAGTGGTCGGTGGAGACCACCTGGAGGTCGTTGGTCCGCAGGCCCTGCCACAGCTTGGCCTGGTGTTCGCGCGGCCGCAGCGGTGTGCTGCACACGTACTTGGCGCCCTCGAAGTCCGGCTCGGCGAGGTTGTCCGTCGACAGGAACAGATACTGCGGGCAGGTCTCGCCGAAGACGTTGAGCCCTTCGTCGCGTGCCCTGGCCAGCTCGGCGACCGCCTCCATCGCCGAGACGTGCACGACGTACAGGGGGGCGCCGGCGACCTGGGCGAGCCTGATGGCCCGGTGGGTCGCCTCGGCCTCCAGCAGGGCCTTGCGGACCTCGCCGTGATAGCGGGGGTCGGTCTCGCCGCGCGCCAACGCCTGCTCGACCAGCACGTCGATCGCGATGCCGTTCTCCGCGTGCATCATGATCAGGCCGCCGTTGTCTGCGGAGCGCTGCATGGCGCGCAGGATCTGGCCGTCGTCGCTGTAGAAGACGCCCGGGTAGGCCATGAACTGCTTGAAGGAGGTAACACCCTCCTCCACCAGCAGGTCCATCTCCTTGAGCGTGTCCTGGTTCACGTCGGAGACGATCATGTGGAAGCCGTAGTCGATGGCGCAGTTGCCCTCCGCCTTCGCGTGCCACGCGTCGAGGCCCTCCCGCAGGGTGTGGCCCACGCTCTGCACCGCGAAGTCGACGATGGTCGTCGTCCCGCCCCAGGCGGCGGCCCGCGTCCCCGTCTCGAAGGTGTCCGAGGCGGACGTGCCGCCGAACGGCAGCTCCATGTGGGTGTGGACGTCGACGCCGCCCGGGATGACGTACTTGCCGGTGGCGTCGAGGGTGCGGTCGGCGGTCCAGGCCGCGGCGGCCGGCGTACCGCTCGCCGCCAGAGCGGCGACTCGGCCGTCCTCGATCAGGACGTCGGCGTGGATCTCGTCCGAGGCTGTGATGACGAGACCGCCGCGGATGACTGTACGGCCGCTCATTCGGTCACGCTCCGTTCGGTTGTCGGGAAAGTGCCGGTTGTTCGTGGCTGGTCGCTCCCCCGCTCTCGACTCCGCTCGAGCGGGAGGGGCCCCCATCGCGGCGGAAGCCGCGTGTCATGCCCGGCCCCGCGCCCCGGAAGAGCCGGGGGCGCGGGGGGTGCGTCGCTACGGCGCCGTCAGCGGGCCGTACGCGTCCGGGCGGCGGTCCCTGAAGAACTGCCAGCGGTCGCGGACCTCGCGGAGCTTGGCCATGTCCAGGTCGCGGACGACCAGTTCGGTCTCCTTGTCGCTCGCCACCTCGCCGACGAACTGGGCCTCCGGGTCGACGAAGTAGGACGTGCCGTAGAAGTCGTTGTCGCCGAGGTCCTCCACGCCGACCCGGTTGATCGCGCCGATGAAGTACTCGTTGGCGACGGCCGACGCCGGCTGCTCCAGCTGCCAGAGGTAGCGGGACAGGCCGCGCGAGGTGGCCGACGGATTGAAGACGATCTCCGCTCCGCCGAGGCCCAACGCCCGCCAGCCCTCCGGGAAGTGGCGGTCGTAGCAGATGTAGACGCCGATCCTCCCGACCGCCGTGTCGAAGACGGGCCAGCCCGCGTTGCCGGGGCGGAAGTAGAACTTCTCCCAGAAGCCGGGCACCTGCGGGATGTGGTGCTTGCGGTACTTGCCGAGGTACGTGCCGTCGGCGTCGATCACGGCGGCCGTGTTGTAGAGGACGCCGGGCTGCTCCTCCTCGTACATCGGCAGCACCAGGACGAGGTGCAGCTCCTTGGCGAGCGCCTGGAAGCGCTTGACGATCGGGCCCTCGGGGATCGCCTCCGCGTACTCGTAGAACGCCTTGTCCTGCACCTGGCAGAAGTAGGGGCCGTAGAACAGCTCCTGGAAGCACATGACCTGGGCGCCCTGTGCCGCCGCGTCGCGGGCCGCCTGCTCGTGGACCTGGATCATCGATTCCTTGTCGCCGGTCCAGGCCGTCTGGAAGATGGCTGCGCGGATGACTCTGCTCATCGGGACCTCCGGTCGCTCGGTGTGAAGCGAGACTAGGAAGCCCGGAGATCGGGTTTGAGTTGCACGGTGTCACGTCTGGAGCCGCCGCGCGTTCCACCGTGTCACCTCTTCGTGGGCGCATGTTTCACCGCCGTTTTCCCAGGTCGCGGCATGTTTCAGCCCTGTTGCGCGTCGTGCGCGAGGAGGGCGATGTGCACGGACGCGGCCTGCTCGAAGTCGTCGAGGTCCACGCCCAGCCGGGCCTCTATCGCTTCGAGGCGGCGGTACAGCGCGGGCCGGCTGACGTGGTGCAGCTGGGCGGTGTGCGACTTGTTGCGGCCGGTGGCGAGATAGGTCCGCAGGACCGGCAGCAGATCCTGCTCCGCGTGCCGGTCACCGCGCAGCAGCCCGTCCAGCTCCCGCTCGGCGAATGCCTGGACGTGCGGATCGTCCCGCAGCAGCCGGATCAGACCCCGTAGATGGACGTCCCGCAGCCGTACGACGGCGGGCAGGTCGAGCCCGGTCGCCGACTGGGCGACGGCGTCGGCGACATGCCGCGCCTCGCGCAGTCCCGCCGGTACCTCCTCCCAGGTGATGCGCGGCTCGGCCGCCGCCACGACCGTGCCGCGCACCCCGGACTCCGAGCGCAGCCGGGTCGCGAAGTGCGCGGTGAGCGCCTGCGCGTCCTGGTCCCGGGCGAGGCTCAGCAGGACGGCGGTGGCGCCCTCGGCGAGTTCGGCGACGAGCCCGGCGAGGCCCAGTATCCGCAGCACGCGGTCGAGTTGGGCGGGGTCGCCGTCGCGCACGACGAGCGGCACGAACGTCCGGCGGTTGACGGGCAGCCCGGCCGCCCGCGCCCTCGGCAGCAGTTGTCGGGCCGGTACGACACCGGAGACCAGGTCGGTCAGCAGGCTCTGCGCGGACTGCTCCTCCCAGCTGTGGGCGGTGCCGCCGAGCATGCGGTGCAGGACGAGTGCCTCGGCGGCCCGGTCGGCGAGGAGCCGCCCGGTGGCCGTGTCGCCGCGGTAGCCGCACAGCACGAGCCGGCCCCAGCGCTCTCCGCGTCCGCCCAGTTCGGCGCGGATCCAGCCGTCGCCCTCGGTGCCGCCCGCCTGGCGTGAGATGCGTTCCCAGTCGCGCAGCACGTCGTCGACGGCGGGCCGCTCGCCCGCCGTGGCGAGGACGCGGTGGGCGAGGTTGGTGACGACGAGCGGGCAGCCCGCGTGCTGGGCGATTTCGTCGAGCAGCCCTTGCAGGGGGGCGCCGGCCGTGATGAGGCCGGTCAGCGCGGTCCGTACGGACTCGGAGAGGCTCACGGCGGCGAACTTCCGCCGCACGAGCCGGGACTGCACCTCCTCCGTCAGCTCGGCGAAGGGGAACGGCCGGTGCAGCACCACCATGGGCAGTCCGCAGCGCTCCGCCGCACGGCGCATCACGTCGGGCGGCGTCGGGAAGGCCCGGCCGAGACCGAGGACGACGGCCGCGGCCTCCGCCCGGTGCAGGGAGCGGATGTACTCGGCCTGCGCCTCCTCGTCGCCGGCGAGAAGGACCCCGGTGGTGAGGACCATCTCGCCCCCGGTGAGCATGACGCCGACGTCGGGGGCCTCGGCGACGTGCACCCAGCGCACGGGCCGGTCGAGCTGGCCGGCCCCGGCCACCACCTCGGGCTCTCCGGCGAGGACCCGGTCCAGGCTGAGGACCTGGCGTACCGACAGGACGGGTTCCAAGGCGGTGGTCATGCGGCGTTCCCCAGATCTGCTCTTGTGGCGTTACCGAATGCTCCTCAGAGCACGTTCCAGGGCGTCGGCGCCCTCCTCCGCCTCGGCGACGGTCAGGGAGAGCGGAGGCGCGATGCGCAGGGCGCTGGTGTTGTGGCCGCCGCCCTTGCCGATCAGCAGGCCCTCCCGGCGGGCGGCTTCGAGGACGGCCGCGGCCGCCTCCGGGTTCGCCTCCTCGGTGCCCGGCCTCACCAGCTCGACACCGATCATCAGACCCCGCCCGCGGACCTCCTTCACCGCAGGGACCTGCGCCGTGATCGCCCGGAGCCGCTCGATGAGCAGCCCGCCGACGCGGCGCGCGTTGCCCTGGAGGTCGTGCTCGACCAGGTAGTTGAGGTTGGCGAGGCCGGCGGCCATGGTGATCTGGGTGCCGCCGAAGGTGGAGATGGAGTTGCTGTCGAGGCAGTTCATGACCTCGGAGCGGGCGACGACACCGCCGATGGACATGCCGTTGCCGATGCCCTTGGCGAAGGTCATGATGTCGGGCGGTCCGTTCTGGCCGTGCGCCTGCCAGCCCCAGAAGTTGTCGCCGGTGCGGCCCCAGCCGGTCTGCACCTCGTCGGCGATCCACAGCACGCCGTGCCGTTGGAGCACCTCGCGGAAGGCCGCGTACAGGCCGTCCGGCGGTGAGGTGAAGCCGCCGACGCCCTGGATCGGCTCGGCGATCAGCGCGGCGGGCGGGCGGACGTGGCCGAGCAGGTCCTCCAGGTCGGCCACGCAGGCCGCGATGAAGTCGGCGTCACCGAGGTCGGCGTAGGGGCCTCGGGTGCGGACGCCGCCGTGCACGTACAGCGTCTGGAGCGGGGACAGCGACGTCGGCGACCAGCCCTTGTTGCCGGTGATGCCGACGGCGCTGAAGGAGCGGCCGTGGTAGCTGTTGCGCATGGCCAGGATCTGGTTGCTCTGCCGGTACGTCGTCGCCAGCAGCAGCGCGGTGTCGTTGGCCTCGGTGCCGGAGGTGGTGAAGAAGACCCGGGCGTCGGGGATGCCGGACATCTGGGCGATGCGTTCGGCCAGTTCCACCATCGGCCGGTTGAGGTAGAGCGTGGAGGAGTGGATGATCCGCCCGGCCTGCTCGCTCACCGCCTTGGTGACCTCGGGCAGCGCGTGCGCCGTCATCGTGGTGAGGATGCCGCCGAAGAAGTCGAGGTACTTGTTGCCGGCGGCGTCCCAGACGTGGCGGCCCTCACCGTGGGTGATCTCCAGGGGGTCCGCGTAGTAGAGCGCGAGCCAGTCGGGCAGCACGGCCTTGTGGCGGCCGAGCAGTTCGTCGGTCACGGCTGCACCACTCCTTTCACGGCGGTACGGGTGTGACGTGTCAGGGCTGTACGTGCCCACGTCAGGGCTGTACGAGTCCTTCGTACGCGTCCGGCCTGCGGTCCCGGTAGAACGCCCACTGCGTGCGCACGTTCTCGATCAGGTCGAAGTCGAGATCGCGTACGACGAGCTCCTCGTGCCGGTCGCTCGCCGGGTCGCCGACGAACTGGCCGCGCGGGTCGACGAAGTACGAGGTGCCGTAGAAGTCGTTGTCGCCGTACTCCTCGACGCCGACCCGGTTGATCGCGGCGACGAAGTACTCGTTGGCCACGGCCGCGGCGGGCTGTTCGAGCCGCCAGAGGTGGGAGGACAGTCCCCGGTGGGTGGCGGAGGGGTTGTAGACGAGCTGGGCGCCGTTCAGGCCGAGCTGGCGCCAGCCCTCCGGGAAGTGGCGGTCGTAGCAGATGTAGACGCCGACCTTGCCGACGGAGGTGTCGAAGACCGGCCAGCCCAGGTTCCCGGGCTTGAAGTAGTACTTCTCCCAGAAGCCCTTGACCTGGGGGATGTGGTGCTTGCGGTACTTGCCGAGGTAGGTGCCGTCGGAGTCGATCACGGCGGCGGTGTTGTAGTAGAAGCCGGACTGCTCGACCTCGAAGACCGGGACGACGATCACCATGCCGGTCTCGCGGGCCAGCTCCCGCATCCGTGTGACGGTCGGGCCGTCGGGCACGGGCTCCGCCCAGGCGTAGTGCTCCGGCTCCTGCACCTGGCAGAAGTACGGGGCGTTGAAGACCTCCTGGAAGCCGATCACCTCGGCGCCCTGCCGGGCCGCCTCGCGGGCGTGCTCGACGTGCTTGGCGACCATGGATTCCGTGTCGCCGGTCCAGGTCGCCTGGACGAGGGCGGCGCGTACGACGTTGGCCATGTCAGCTGCTCCTTCGACCGGGAAGTCAGAGAGCCTCTACGCCCGTAGAAGCGGGCCCGTAGAGGCTCGAAAGTAAGCCTCGCCGACGGGCTGGGCAAGACCATCGCCGTTAACCGGCCGAGTCGATCACGTTTCGCACTCCAGTGGGTGATCACCTCCGCGTCCCCGCGCGGAGGACCCGCCGCGGCGCGGGTGGCCGTCAGGCGAGTCCGGCGACGCGCAGGGCGTGCGCCACGTCCCGGTGGCGGTCCCGCGACACGGCGCGGGCCGCTTCCACGACCATACGCGTCAGCCGCTGCGGGTGCGCCTCCGCGACGCGCGCCGCTTCCTCGGGCGTGCGCATGCGTACATATGCGTCGAGCAGCGCACGCGCCTGTCGCTCGCGCCCCTCTTCGGTGAGCTCGAGCGCCGCCTCGCCGATCTCCTCGGCGGGCCGCGCGACGCCCTGCCGCAGCAGTTGCTCGCCGTCGGCGCCGCGCCCGACGGCGTTCAGGGCGTCGACGACGGCGACCAGCCCGTCCATGGGCAGCGAGGCGGCCTCCCACAGCAGGGTCGCCCAGTCGGCGGCCAGTCCTGCCCGGTGCATGTCAGCCGCGAGCAGGGGGAAGCGGGCGGCGGGCCAGTGGGCGACCTCCACGAGCAGGGCGTGCGCCTGACCGCTGCGCCCCTCCTGACGCAGCCGCAGCAGCCGCTCGACGGTCCCGGCGACCTCCCGCCGCGCCTCGTCGTCCAGCGGCTGCCGGGCCGGCCCCTCCTCCCGCTGCGGCGACGCGGCCTTCTCGGCGGCCCCGGCGTAGCGTGCGCCCCGGGGCGCACGGCGCTTGGGTACGGCTGCCTGCGCGGGCGCGCTCTCGGGCACGACGACGGGCGCCTCCTCCGGCTCGACGGCACCCGCGAAACGGGCACCGCCACGAGGGCGCCGCTTGGACCGCTTCCTGACGGGGGCCTCCTCCTCAGCGTCGGGAGCGGAGGGTTCGTGGGCGGTCGCTTCATGAGCGGTCGGTTCGGGAGCTGACGATTCGTGAGTCGAGGCTTCGGGAGCGGGGCGATGGGGCGCCGCACCGAAGAGGGGATCACCGTCCGGGGCGGGCCCGCCGGGGGCCGGGAAGGCGTGGGCGTGGGCGTGGGCATACGTCCGGCCGCCGGGTGCCGCCGTGCCCGGCCCGCGCTCTTCCGCCTCCGGGGGGACGTCACCGGGGGAATGGTCCGGAAAGCGCGTCGCGCCCCGCACAGGCAGGTGCGGGGCGCGACGGTCGAGGGTCTCCATGCGGGCGCGCAGTTCGGCGCAGCGGGCCCTGGCCCGTTCGTGGTCGTCGTGGGCCCAGGCCAGGTCGAGACGGAGGGACTCGGCCTCCTCCCGGGTGGTGGCCGCAGGGAGCCGGCGGTTCAGTTCGGCGGTGCGTTCGGCGGCGTAGCGCTGCTCGCGGAGCATGACGTCGAGCCGGTCGCCGAGGGCGTCCCGGCCGCCGGGCCGGGCGTCGTACGCGGCGAGCGAGGCGCTGTGCAGGGCGCGGGCCCGCTCGGTCTCCTGGACGGCGGCCGCAGGACCGTACGCGGTGCGGAGGTCGTGCATCAGCGCTTCGACGACGTCCCACGGCGGAACCTCCAGGCCGTCGAGGCAGGCCCGCATGCCGTCGGGGTCGCGCCGCCAGAAGACGGCGCACCAGCCGCCGCCCTGGTCCAGCTTCGTCATCAGCTTGTTCAGGTATCCCGCGAACTCCCGAACCTCGACCGGGAGTTGATCCACAGCCATCGCACGCTCCCCGGCCGACTGGAGTGCCCCGGCCGCCCAGAAAACACCAGCCGTGTTACAGGGAGGCTACGCGGAGTTTTCGGACCGGACGCGGAGTGCTGTGCGCGGCCGTCCGGCGCCCGTGCGTGAGGGCTTCAGGCCACGCGAGGACGGACTCCGGCCAGGTGCCCGTACGAAGGGCGCGCCTCCAGCCAGGTGCCCGCACGAAGAGCGCGCCTCGGCCCGCTCAGGCCACCGCCGCCGGCGGCGGCACGGCCTCCACCGGCGTGCAGCGTCCGGCGAGTTCGTCCATGGAGAGGCCGAGCGTGCGGGCCAGGGCGGCGATCGTGAAGAAGGCCGGGGTGGGGGCGCGGCCGGTCTCGATCTTGCGGAGCGTCTCCGCGGAGATGCCCGCGCCCGCGGCGATCTCCGCCATGCTGCGACCGCCGCGGGCCTCCCGCAGCAACCGGCCGAGCCGCTCGCCGCGTTCGCGCTCTTCGGGGGTCAGAGGGGTGCGCACCATGCGCCCATTCTAATACCGCGCCCCGCCCCCGGACCCGGATGACCGGCATTAGAATTGGGCATCGACCGGTATAGTAATTGGCATGGTGGAACTGAAGACGGACGCGTCCGTCGACGCGATGTACGAGGCCGGGCAGGTCGTGGGACGGGCGCTCTCCGCGGTGCGCAAGGCCGCCGACGTGGGTGTCTCCCTGCTCGAACTGGACGAGGTGGCGCGCGGGGTGCTGCGTGGGGCGGGCGCCACGTCGCCGTTCCTCGGCTACCGGCCCTCGTTCGCGCCGACGCCGTTCCCGGCGGTGATCTGCGCCTCGGTGAACGACGCGATCGTGCACGGCATCCCGACCTCCTACCGGCTCCGCGACGGCGACCTCGTCTCCATCGACTGCGGGGCCCGGCTGGGCGGCTGGGCCGGGGACTCGGCGATCAGCTTCGTCGTGGGCGAGCCGCGCCCGGCCGACCTGCGGCTGATCGAGACCGCGGAGCGGGCGCTGGAGGCGGGCATCGAGGCCGCCGTCGTCGGCAACCGGATCGGCGACATCGCCCACGCCGTCGGCTCCGTGTGCCGGGCCGCCGGGTACGGCGTCCCCGACGGCTTCGGCGGGCACGGCATCGGGCGCCAGATGCACGAGGACCCGTCCGTTCCGAACGAGGGGCGTCCCGGCCGGGGGCTGCCCCTGCGGCACGGCCTGGTGCTCGCGATCGAGCCGATGCTGACCGGCGGCGGCCAGGACGGGTACCACGCTGCCCCGGACGGCTGGACCCTCCGCACGGACGACGGCTCCCGCGCGGCCCACGTGGAACACACGGTGGCCGTCACGGACGCGGGGCCGAGGGTACTGACCGCACGGTAGAGCGCCGCGGGCCCACCGACGCGGTTCCGGTTGCGGGTGCGTGGGGTTGTTCGCGCAGTTCCCCGCGCCCCTGAAGGAACGGGCCTGCGGCCCGCCCTTCATATGAAAAGCACGGGCGCAGCCCGGTCGCTTTTCAGGGGCGCGGGGAACTGCGCGTCAGGGGCGCGGGGAACTGCGCGAGCAGCCACAACCCACCCGCAACCGACCCACGCACCCCCACCCCAACGGCGCCCCCGGGGTGTAGCCGCGCGGCGACAGGGCACTCGCGTGCCAATGAACAGCGGATTCCCGGGGCCCCAGGGCTACGGTCCGGACCCCTTCAGTGAGTTCTTCGCACGCTTCTTCGGCGGCCCCCGCCCCCAGCGCATCGAGATCGGCCGGCTGATGAGCGGCCAGGCCCGGCAGCTGGTGGCGGACGCGGCGGCGTACGCGGCGCAGCACGGCAGCAGCGACCTGGACACCCAGCATCTGCTGCGCGCCGCGCTCACCGCCGAGCCGACCCGAAGTCTGGTGGCCCGCGCGGGCGCCGATCCGGACGCGCTCGCCGGCGAGATCGACGAGCGGTCGGGCCCGGCACGGCACAAACCCGGCCAAGGGCCGGCGCCCGCGTCGCTCGCCCTGACCCCGGCGGTCAAACGGGCCCTGCTGGACGCCCACGAGCTGGCCCGCTCCACCGGCTCCGGTTACATCGGCCCCGAACACGTCCTGAGCGCCCTCGCCGCCAACCCGGACTCGGCGGCCGGGCACATCCTGAACGCCGCGCATCTGTCGGCCGCGTCACTGCCGCCCGAGGCGTCGGAGCCGCCGGCGAACGGTGCCCAGCCCGGCCTGCCGCGCCCCGTGTACCCACAGTCCGAACTGCCGCGCCGCGCTGCCACGCCGACCCTCGACAAGTACGGGCGCGATCTGACCGAGCAGGCGCGCCAGGGCCGTATCGACCCGGTGATCGGGCGGGACGAGGAGATCGAGCAGACCGTCGAGGTGCTGTCGCGGCGGGGCAAGAACAACCCGGTCCTCATCGGCGAGGCGGGCGTCGGCAAGACCGCGATCGTGGAGGGGCTGGCGCAGCGCATCGCGGAGGGCGACGTGCCCGATGTGCTGGCCGGGCGCCGGGTGGTCGCCCTGGACCTGTCCGGGGTGGTCGCCGGCACCCGCTACCGGGGCGACTTCGAGGAGCGGCTGACGAACATCGTCGACGAGATCCGCGCGCACTCGGAGGAGCTGATCGTCTTCATCGACGAACTGCACACCGTCGTGGGCGCCGGTTCCGGCGAGAGCGGCGCGATGGACGCGGGCAACATCCTCAAGCCGGCCCTGGCGCGCGGCGAACTGAACGTCGTGGGTGCGACGACGCTGGAGGAGTACCGCAGGATCGAGAAGGACGCGGCGCTGGCCCGCCGGTTCCAGCCGGTGCTGGTCTCCGAGCCGTCCGTCGCCGACGCGCTGGAGATCCTGCGCGGACTGCGCGACCGGTACGAGGCCCACCACCAGGTCCGTTACACCGACGAGGCGCTGACGGCGGCCGTGGACCTGTCCGACCGGTACCTCTCCGACCGGCGGCTGCCCGACAAGGCGATCGACCTGATGGACCAGGCGGGCGCCCGGGTGCGGTTGCGCTCCCGCACGAAGGGGACGGACGTTCGCGCCCTGGAGCGGGAGATCGAGCAGCTGACCCGGGACAAGGAGCAGGCGGTCGCGAGCGAGCAGTACGAGCAGGCCACGCGACTGCGGGACCGGATAGCCGAGTTGAAGGAGCGGGTCGCCGAGGGCCGGGAGGAGGACCGGGCCGACGACGGGCAGAGCCTGGCGATCACCGCCGAGGACATCGCCGAGGTGGTGTCCCGGCAGACCGGCATCCCGGTCAGCAGCCTCACCCAGGAGGAGAAGGAACGGTTGCTCGGGCTGGAGGAGCACCTGCACCGGCGGGTCGTCGGGCAGGACGAGGCGGTGGGCGCGGTTGCCGACGCGGTGCTGCGCTCGCGCGCCGGGCTGTCCAGCCCCGACCGGCCCATCGGCAGCTTCCTCTTCCTCGGTCCGACCGGTGTCGGCAAGACGGAGCTGGCCCGCGCGCTGGCGGAGGCCCTCTTCGGCAGCGAGGACCGGATGGTCCGCCTCGACATGAGCGAGTACCAGGAGCGGCACACGGTCAGCCGGCTGGTCGGCGCCCCGCCCGGCTACGTCGGCCACGAGGAGGCCGGGCAGCTCACCGAGACCGTACGGCGGCACCCGTACTCGCTGCTGTTGCTGGACGAGGTGGAGAAGGCGCACCCGGATGTGTTCAACATCCTGCTGCAGGTCCTCGACGACGGCCGGCTCACCGACTCCCAGGGCCGTACGGTCGACTTCACCAACACGGTGATCGTCATGACGAGCAATCTGGGCTCGGACGCGATCACGCGCCGCGGGGCCGGGCTGGGCTTCGGGGCGGGCGGTGCCGAGGCGGCCGAGGAGGACCGGCGCGAGCGGATCCTCAGGCCGCTGAGGGAGCACTTCCGACCCGAGTTCCTCAACCGCATCGACGAGATCGTGGTGTTCCGGCAGCTCACCGCCGACCAACTGCGGCGCATCACCGACCTGTTGCTGATGCGGACCCGGCAGCGGCTGCACGCGCAGGGCGTCGGCGTCGAGTTCACCGACGAGGCCGTCGACTGGCTCGCCCGCCACGGTCACCAGCCGGAGTACGGGGCCCGGCCGCTGCGCCGCACGATCCAGCGGGAGGTCGACAACCCCCTGTCCCGCCTCCTCCTCGACGGCCGGCTGCCGTCGGGCAGCAGGGTGCGGGTGGAGACGGAGGACGGGCGGCTCGCCTTCCGTACGACGACGCCGCCCGCCCGGGGTTCTGCTCCGAGTGGACGAGACGCGGGCTAACGCGTCGGGCGCACCACCATCGCCGAGCCGCCGCCGCGGCGGGCCGTCTCGGCGGCGGCCAGCCACTTGCCGTTCGGCAGCCGCTGGACGCCGGTGACCGCGCCGATCTCCGGGTTCTGGCGGAAAGCGTGCCCGATGGCTTCGAGGCGGCCCTTCAGAGGGCTGTTCCACAGGCCGGGTTCGAGTTCGGTGGTGGTCTGGTTGCGCTGGCTGGCGCGGGGCGCGGCGATGGCGTCGACCAGCGGCAGGCCCCGGTCGAGGAAGCCGGTGAGGTTCTGCAGGACGGTGGTGATGATGGTGGCGCCGCCCGGCGAGCCGAGCGCCACCACCGGCCTGCCGTGCTTGTCCAGCACGATGGTCGGCGACATCGACGAGCGCGGCCGCTTGCCCGGCCCCGGCAGATTGGGGTCGTGCACGGCCGGGTTGGCCGGGGCGAAGGAGAAGTCCGTCAGCTCGTTGTTGAGCAGGAAGCCCCGGCCGGGCACGGTGATGCCGCTGCCGCCGGTCTGCTCGATGGTGAGCGTGTACGAGACGACGTTGCCCCACTTGTCGGCGACGGTGAGGTGGGTGGTGCTGTCGCCCTCGTAGGTGGTGGGCGCGGCCGTGCCGCCGGTGGAGCAGGCCGCCGGGTGGCGCGGGTCGCCGGGAGCGACGGGGCTGGTGAGCACCGCGTCGTCCTTGATCAGGCAGCCCCGGGAGTCGGCGTACCGCTGTGACAGCAGTTCCCTCGTCGGTACGTCCTCGAAAGCGGGGTCGCCCACCCAGCGGCCCCGGTCGGCGAACGACACGCGGCTCGCCTCGATGAGGCGGTGCAGGTACTGGACGTCGCTCGCCTTCGACAGGTCGGTCCGCTCCAGGATGTTGAGCGCCTCGGCGACCGTGGTGCCGCCGGAGGAGGAGGGGGCCATGCCGTAGACGTCGAGTCCGCGGTAGGACGCCTTGGTGGGCGCCTGGCGCTTGGTGCGGTACGCGGCGAGGTCGGCGGTGGTCAGGTCGCCGGGGCGGGCGTTGTAGCCCGAAGCGGGGTCGACGGGCGGCTTGTTGACGGTGTCGACGATGTCCCGGGCGATCTCGCCCTTGTACAGCGCGCCGACGCCCTCGCGGCCCAACTCGGCGTACGTGCGGGCCAGGTCGGGGTTCTTCAGCGTCGAGCCGACCACCGGCAGTTGTCCGCCGGGCAGATAGAGGTCGGCGGTGGCGGGGAAGTTGCGGAACCGGGCCTCGTTGGCGGCGGTCTGGGCGCGGAAGGTGGCGTCGACGGTGAAGCCGTCGCGGGCCAGCCTCTCGGCGGGCTTGAGCAGGGTGGCGAGCGGTTTGCTGCCCCAGCTGCGCAGCGCGGTCCGCCAGGTGGCCGGCGTGCCGGGCGTGCCGACGCCCAGTCCGCTCGTCACGGCCTCGGCGAACGGGATGGGCGTGCCGTTCTCCAGGAAGAGGCCCTCGTCGGCGCTGAGCGGCGCGGTCTCGCGGCCGTCGACGGTGTGGACCCTGCGGGTCGCGGCGTCGTAGTAGACGAAGTAGCCGCCCCCGCCGATGCCGGCCGAGTACGGCTCGGTGACCCCGAGGGCGGCGGCGGTCGCGACGGCCGCGTCCACGGCGTTGCCGCCCTTCCTGAGGACCTCGATCCCGGCGGCCGAGGCGTCCGGGTCGACGCTCGCGACGGCACCGCCGTAGCCGACGGCGACCGGCACCTTCTCGACGGGGTCGGTCGCGGCGGACGTCGGCGGCGCCGCCGCCCCCACGGACACCACGGCGGACACCGCCGCCAGAACCGTCAGTTTCCGCGCGACAGGGCGACGCAGACGCATCAGTACCTCCAGTCAACGACCGTTCGCGCAGACTAACGTGGCCGCCGCGCCCCCGTCAGCGGCGTCTCGGCCAACTGGCCGTCCCGCGACCCGCCCGCCGGAGGACGGCGTACGGGGAGAACCGCACAGGTGACCGAGTGGACGACCGGACGCGGCCGTCCACAGAATCGGACAGGGATTCGGACAGCGTTCCGTCGCGCCCGCTACCATGCGCGGCCATGAATGACGACGTGCGCAATATCGTCCTCGGCGTGATCGCGGCGGGCATCAGTGCCTCGGTGGGCTGGTTCGTCCGGACCTATCTGTGGAAGCGCAGGCTCCGCCGCAAGCAGGCGTTCTTCGGGCTGCCCGAGAGCTCCGAGTCGCTGCTGGTGGTCAACCGCGACCCCTCCAGCGCGGATCTGGCGGTGCACCGCTTCGACGTGTTCGCCCTGCTGGAGCTGTCCGCCCTGATCAAGGACTGCGGCGCGCACGCGCAGATCGTCACCCAGGACGCCGCGCAGCAGGGTTTCGGCGAACGCACCGAGTTCTGCGTGGGAGGGCCCGGCTCGAATCGCCGGGTGGCGGCCCACCTGGGGGCGTTGCTCCCGGGCGTACGGTTCAATCCCAGCCCCGAACCGGGTCCCGACCGGGGTGCCCTGTATGTCGGCGGCGAGTGCTACCGGTTGGAGCCGGGTGTCAACGAGCACGTCATCCTGGCCCGGCTGACCACGGGTCAGGAGCGGAGCCGCCCGGTCTTCCTCTTCTGCGGCCAGCGCGCGATCGACAACCAGGCGGCGACCCGCTATCTGGCCCGCCATCACGAGCGTCTGCACCGCAAGTACGGCACGGGCAGCTTCGTCCTGCTCCTGAAGGTGGTGAACTCCCAGGCGTACGGCCCCGACGTGGTGGAACTCGTGGCCGACGTCACACGCGCGGCCCAGACGCCGGCCTCTCCGGTTCCGGCCCCGGCGTCGCACCGCGCATCATGAGGGCGGGCGGTCGGGGCCGCGTTCAACTGTTACCGTCACGTAACTTACCGAGGAGTTACCTCTGGTAAGCCCTCACGGTTACCGTCGGGTCACTTTGCACTGACACGAGTGAGGAGCGACCCGTGAGACACCCGCACGGCACCGCATCGCGCACGGCCAAGACCCTGCGCACGACGACCGTGGGAGCCCTGTCGGCCACCCTGGTCGCCGGCACCGCCCTCGGCCTCGCCCCCGCCGCCCAGGCGGCCGCGGCGGACGCCCCCACCACCCGCTTCGTCGACATCACGGGCGCCGACGGGACGGTCCTCAAGGCCAATGTCGTCGCCCCCGCGGACGCCTCCCGCACGTACCCGCTGCTGGTGCTCCCCACGAGCTGGGGGCTTCCGCGGGTCGAGTACCTGGCCCAGGCGCAGCAGCTCGCCAAGGCCGGGTACGTCGTGGTCAGTTACAACGTGCGCGGCTTCTGGGAGTCCGGCGGGTACATAGAAGTGGCCGGGCCACCGGACATAGCCGACGCCTCCGAGGTGATCGACTGGGCGCTCGCCCACACCCCGGCCGACGCGCGGCGCGTGGGGATGGCGGGGCTGTCGTACGGCGCGGGCATCAGTCTGCTCACCGCCGCGCACGACAAGCGGGTCAAGGCGGTCGCCGCGCTCAGCGGCTGGGCCGATCTCATCGACTCCATCTACTCCGGGCGCACCCAGCACCTCCAGGCGGCCGGTCTGCTGGACGGCGCCGGCCGGATCACCGGCCGCCAGGGCCCCGAACTCCAGGAGATCTTCAAGAACTTCTACGCGTCCAACCTGGCCAAGGAGCAGGACATGATCGAGTGGGGGAAGAAACGTTCCCCCGTGACCTATGTCGACCGTATCAACGCCAACGGCACGGCCGTCATGCTCGCCAACGGCTGGGGCGACTCGATCTTCCCGCCCAACCAGTACGCCGACTTCTACGAGAAGCTGACCGGCCCCAAGCGCCTCGAACTGCGGCCCGGCGACCACGCCACCACCGAACTGACGGGCCTGTTGGGGCTGCCCAACGACGTGTGGACGGACACCCGGCGCTGGTTCGACCACCATCTGCGGGGCCAGGACAACGGCATCGACGACGAGCAGCCCGTCCAGCTCAAGTCCCGTACCGGGGGCGCCTTCGAGGGGTATCCGGACTGGAAGTCGGTCACCGCGACCCGCAAGAAGATCGCCCTCGCGAGCGGTACCACGATCCACGCGAACGTCGACTCGGGCGCGAACGGCGGAGTCGTCTTCCTGTCCAGCGTCCTCGACCAGGTCGTCCAACTGCCGCCCATGGCCTCGATGCCGCTGCTGCCGCGCCGCTGGGCGGCCGTGTGGCAGTCGGAGAAGTACCGGACCTCGCAGCGGGTGCGGGGCACCGCCAAGCTGCACACCACGGTGACGGCCACCAAGGAGAGCGGCACCCTCGTCGCCTATCTGTACGACGTGGGCCCGCTCGGCCTCGGCAAGCTGGTCAGCAACGCGCCGTACACCTTCCACGGCGAGACGCCGGGCAAGCCGTTCGGCGTGGACCTGGAGTTGTGCTCCACGGCCTACGACGTTCCGGCGGGCCACCGTCTCGCCCTGGTCGTCGACACGGTCGACCCGCTCTACATCGAGCACAACCCGTCCGGCGCGCAGCTGACCTTCTCCTCGCCGCTGAACGACCCGTCGTACGTGTCGATCCCGCTGCGCGAGCAGTGATCTCCGGCTGCCGCCGGGCGGGCCTGGCCCCTGGCTACTGCGCGCCTGGCAGCAGCGTTTTCTGTGTGACCGGGATGGAGTCCTCGGCCTCGGTCACCCCCAAGTGGAGGAACCGCTCATCGTAGTCGAGGCCCGCGCCCGGTCCAGCGGCGGCGGTCAGTGCTTGAGGATCTTGGACAGGAAGTCCTTGGCACGGTCGCTGTCCGGGTTCGTGAAGAACTCGTCGGGCGCGCGGTCCTCGACGACGCGCCCGTCGGACATGAAGACGACGCGGTTGGCGGCGGAACGGGCGAAGCCCATCTCGTGGGTGACCACGACCATGGTCATCCCCTCGCGCGCCAACTGCTGCATGACTTCGAGGACTTCGTTGATCATCTCGGGGTCGAGGGCGGAGGTGGGCTCGTCGAAGAGCATGACCTTGGGATCCATGGCCAGCGCCCGCGCGATCGCGACACGCTGCTGCTGGCCGCCCGAGAGCTGAGCTGGGTACTTCGGCGCCTGGTCGGCCAGGCCGACCCGGTCGAGGAGTTCACGGGAGCGCTTGTCGGCGTCCTCCTTCTTCCGTTTGCGGACCTTGACCTGACCGAGCGACACGTTCTGCAGGACCGTCTTGTGCGCGAAGAGGTTGAAGGACTGGAAGACCATGCCGACGTCCGCGCGGAGTGCCGCGAGGGCCTTGCCCTCCGTCGGCAGCGGCTGTCCGTCGACCAGGATCTCCCCGGAGTGGATGGCCTCCAGCCGGTTGATGGCCCGGCAGAGCGTCGATTTCCCCGACCCCGAGGGGCCGATGACCACGACCACCTCCCCCCTGCCGACGGTGAGCTCGATGTCCTGGAGGACATGCAGGTCACCGAAGTACTTGTTCACACCATGCAGTTCGATCAGCGGATCGACAGCCATGCCCTGCCCGCCCTGTTCGCTCTCGGCCGTGTCGTGTCGCAGGTGCCGCAAACTATCCGCACGGAAGGTGGCTCCGGACGCGGACACGCACCGGCGGGGATTAGCCGTATTGTCAGGCACGGGATGTCAGGCACGAGCCGGGGCCTCGCCGCCCCGGCACCCTCCCGGGCGCTCACCCCTCCGCGATCTCGGCGTACAGCTGCGACAGCTCCGGTGCGCCGTTGTCGGCCCACTCGTGTCCCGCCTCGACGACGTCGACCTCCCGTCCGGAGGCCAGCCGCACCACGGGTTGGCCGTTGGGCCAGATCTCCCAGCGGGCGCCCGGGACGCTGCGGACGACGACCGTGCCGAGGTAGAGCCCGGCGTCGTTGCCCAGCCAGGTGGCGGTCTCCTCGTCGTCGCGCCAGCGCGGCACCAGTTGGTCGAGCGCCTCCAACGAGGCGGCGGAGTCGTCGAGTTCCACACCGGCCTGCTGGGCCTGCGCACGCAGCAGCTCGCATTCGGAGAGGAGTTCGACGATACGTTCGTGGCGCGACTGACCGTTGTCGTCCCCCTCGCCGTCACCGACGGACATCACCGCGACCCCCAGGGCGGGACCACGCTTCTTGCGCCAGCTGCCCAGGAAAGGGATGTTCATGCGGTCAGCGTGTCATTCGCACCGGCCTTCGCACCACAGGCGCGCGGAAGTCGCCTGTTCGCCCGGAGTTCGCACGGGGTTCCCGCCCGCCTCATTGACGGGTTCCTGACGCCTCTTTAGTTTCGTGGCGCATCCGTCGTCATCAGGGGAACGGGAGGGTCGCGCGTGCGTCGACGCGTCTGGGGAACGGCTGTCGTACTGGGCCTGTTGGCGGCGTTCGCTCCCGTCGCCTCCGCCCGCGCCGCCACCGGCGGGGCGGGCGAACCGGTTCCGCTTGCACGGCTGTTCGACAACCGGGCCGTCAGTGACGACGCCCGGCCCGCCGAGGCCGACTTCGACGGCGCGGGCGGCTCGCTCCCGGCACGGGACCTGGCGGCCGCCGGCTGGACTCCGGGCCGTGCGCTGACCGTCCAGGGCGCCCGTCTGACCTGGCCGGACCGTGCTCCGGGCGAGCCGGACAACGTACGGGCCGACGGCCAGTCCGTGCGGGTACGGGGCCGGGGCGACGCCCTCGCCTTCCTCGTCGCCGCGACGGGCGGCGCCGACGCGACAGGGACCGGCACCGTCCGTTACTCGGGCGGCGCCCGCTCCTCGTACCGGCTGACCGCCCCGGACTGGCGCACCGGCCCGCTCGCCACCAAGGCCGTCGCCCTCCCCCACGTCAACACGCCCGGCGGTCAACTCGCCGAGAAGGCGCGGCTGTACGTCGTCACCGTGCCCCTGCTCCGAGGTCGTCAGGTGGCGTCCGTGACGCTGCCGCGCGACCGGGACCTGCATGTGTTCGCCCTGTCGGTGCGGCCCGAGTCACGGGGCTGGACGGGCAGTTGGGCGGCCTCCACCTCGGGTTACACCGCCGTCGGCCCGTGGACCGACCGCACCCTGCGGCTGGTGGTGCACACCTCGGGGGGCGGGCCTCGCGTGCGGATCCGGCTCGACAACACCTTCGCGTCGGCGCCGGTACGGGTCGGCGGCGCGACGGTGGCGTTGCGGGCGGAGGGAGCCGCCGCCGTCGGCGCGCCGGTACCGCTGTCGTTCAAGGGCCGGACGGGCACCGAGCTCCCGGCGGGCGCGCAGGCGTTCAGCGATCCGCTGGACTTCGGGGTGCCGCCGGACAGCGATCTGCTGGTCAGCTTCCATCTGCCCGGCACGGTGCCGGCCGCGCCGGTGCACCGGCTTGCCCAGCAGACCTCGTACGTCAGCGAACCCGGCGATCACGCGGGCGACGGCTCGGCTGCGGCCTACACGTCGACGATCACGACCTGGCCGCTGCTGACGGGCGTCGACGTCGGGGGCGGGCCCGGGTCGGTCGTCCTCCTCGGCGACTCGATCACCGACGGGGAGAGGACCACGGTGGGCGGCAACCGCCGCTGGCCGGACGTCCTGGCCGACCGGCTGCTGCGGCAGGGCGAGGTCCCGCGCTACGGGGTCCTGAACCAGGGGATCTCCGCGAACCGGGTGGTCACCGACCGCTATCCGGGCGACGGCGTCTCCACCGACACGGGCGGCGTCAGCGCCCTCAACCGCTTCGACCGTGACGTCCTCGCCCAGACCTCCGCCCGTACCGCCGTCGTCTTCCAGGGCGTCAACGACGTCCGCTGGGGGGCCACGGCGGACCAGGTCGTCGCCGGGCTGCGGGAGATCGCCGCCCGGGGTCACGCGCGGGGCCTGCGGATGCTGGTGGCGACGATCGCGCCCTGCGAGGGCGAGGCCCGTTGCACGGCCGCCGCCGACGCCCACCGGGTCGCGGTCAACGAGTGGATCCGCGGCACCGACACGTTCGACGGGGTGCTGGACTTCGACCGGGTGCTGCGCGACCCCGACCGGCCGGCGCGGATGCTCCCCGCGTACGACAGCGGGGACCATCTGCATCCGGGCGAGGCGGGACTCGCCGCGCTGGCCGAGTCGGTGGATCTGCGGCTGCTCTGAGCGGCAGCCCGCGGGCCGCTACACGTCCAGGTCCACCACGACCGGCGCGTGGTCCGAGGCGCCCTTGCCCTTGCGCTCCTCGCGGTCCACGTAGGCGTCCTTCACGGCCTTCCCGAACGGTTCGTTGCCGTAGACGAGGTCGATGCGCATGCCGCGGTTCTTGGGGAAGCAGAGCTGGCGGTAGTCCCAGTACGTGAAGGGGCGCTCGTACTTCAGGGGGCGCGGGACGATGTCGGAGAGACCCGCCTCGCGGAGGGAGGCGAGGGCGGCGCGCTCGGCGGGGGTGACATGGGTGGCGCCCTCGAAGGCGGCGACGTCGAACACGTCGTCGTCGGTGGGCGCCACGTTGTAGTCGCCCATGACGGCGAAGGGGCGGCTGCCGGCGGCGTCACCGGCGACGGCGGCCTTCAGGGCCTCGAACCACTGGAGCTTGTACGCGTAGTGCGGGTGGTCGACCTCGCGGCCGTTCGGCACGTACACGGACCAGACGCGGACCGGGCCGCAGGTGGCGGAGATCGCGCGGGGCTCCACGACGCCGTCGTAGCCGGGGTCGCCGGGCAGGCCCTTGACGACGTCCTCCAGGCCGACGCGGGAGATCACCGCCACGCCGTTCCACCGGCCGGTGGCGTGCACCGCGGCCTCGTAGCCCCTCTCCCGCAGCGCGTCGAAGGGGAAGGCGTCCTCGGCGATCTTGGCCTCCTGGAGGCAGAGCACGTCCGTGCCGGTGCTCTCCAGCCAGGCGAGGAGCCGTGGGAGGCGGGCGGTGATCGAGTTCACGTTCCAGGTGGCGATACGCATGCCCCACAACTTACCGGGCGGGTCCGACAGCGCCGCCCCGCCCGGTCTCCCGCCCCAGGGCCCTACAGGTCCGCCGAGGTGCCGGGGGCGAGCCGGAGGTGTTCGGTGCCGCCCAGGGCGCCGATCTGGCGGTCGTAGATCGGGCGGGCCAGGTCGGTGAGGAGGGCGTCGTGGATGTCGTACGCCCGTCGCGGCTTGACCTCGCGGACGTAGTCGATGACCTCGGAGATCTTGCTCCAGGGGGCCATGACCGGGAGCATCAGCGTCTCCACCGCGTGATCGGGGACGGTGAGGGCGTCGCCCGGGTGGAAGACCCGGCCCCCGTCGACGAGGTAGCCGACGTTGGTGATGCGCGGGATGTCGGGGTGGATGACGGCGTGCAGTTCGCCGTGCGCCTGGACGTCGAAGCCCGCGGCCGTGAACGTGTCGCCGTGACCGACGGTGTGCACCCGGGCGGGGAAGGCGGCGGAGATCTTCTCGGCGACGGAGCGCAGCGTCCAGATCTCGGCGGCCGGGTTGCCCTCCAGGGCCGCGCGGAGCCGGCCCTCGTCGAAGTGGTCGGGGTGCTCGTGCGTGACCAGGACCGCGTCCGCGCCGACCGCCGCGTCCTCCTCGCTGAACCCGCCGGGGTCGATGACGAGCGTGCGTCCGTCCTTCTCCAGACGGACGCAGGCGTGCGACTTCTTCGTGAGCTTCAAGGTCATGGGTCCATCCTGCCCCCGCGGTGCGGCCGAGGGATCGCTCACCGGTGCCCCACGGCCGGATCGGCGGCCTCGCGGGCCCGCTGCCGGGGTCATTCCTCGGGGGTGGTTTCCTCCCGGATGACCTGCTGGGCCACCCTGAAGGCGCTGTTGGCGGCCGGGACACCGCAGTACACGGCGGCCTGGAGGAGGACTTCCTTGATCTCGTTCGGGGTGAGCCCGTTGCGGAGGGCGGCCCGGGTGTGGAAGGCCAGTTCGTCCAGGTGTCCTCCGGCGACGAGTGCGGTGAGCGTGACACAGCTGCGGGAGCGGCGGTCGAGGCCCGGCCGGTCCCAGATCTCGCCCCAGGCGTAGCGGGTGATGAACTCCTGGAAGTCGCCGGAGAACTCGTCCGCCGTGGCGAGCGCCCGGTCGACGTGCGCGTCGCCGAGCACCTCGCGGCGGACCTTGAGCCCCGCTTCGTACGGGTCCGGTCTTCCCGTCGCCTCAGGCTGGAGGGCGGCCGGGGCGATCTCGGCGACGGGGCCGCTCTGCGGCGGCACGGCGACGGCGAGGGCCGGCTTGGCCGGCGCCGCCGGGATGGCGATCTGGCCGGTGGTCGAGTCGTACGCGGGCTGCCAGGCCGTGGAGAAGTGCCGGACGAGGAGGTCGGTGACCGCGGCGGGCTGCTCGACGGGGACCAGGTGCGAGGCGCTGGGGACCACGGCGAGCCGGGCGTCGGGGATGCCCGCGACGAGGGTACGGGCCTCGGCGGGCCCGGTGACCTGGTCGTCGGAGCCGACGAGGACCAGGGTGGGCACCCCGATACGGCCCAGTTCGGCGCGGACGTCGAACGAGGCGAGGGCCTCGCAGGCGGCGATGTAACAGCCGGGGTCGGTGGTGCGGACCATCTGCACGGCCCACTCGGTGATCGCGGGCTGCGCCGCCGCGAACCCGGCGGTGAACCAGCGGTCCGGGGAGGTACGGGCGATCGGGTCGAGGCCGTTCGTCCGCACGATCACCCCGCGCTGGCGGAACTCGTCGGCCGTGCCGAAGCGCGGCGAGGCGGCGATCAGGGCGAGCGAGGCGAGGCGGTCGGGGTGGCGCAGCGCGAGCTCCGCGCCGATGGCGCCGCCGAGCGCGCAGCCCGCGTAGCCGAAGCGCTGCACGCCGACCGCGTCCAGCGTGGCCAGCAGCCGGGCGGCCAGCTCGGACACCGAACCGCCGGGGTACGCGGGGGCACCGCCGTGGCCCGGCAGGTCGAACCGGAAGACCCGCCACTGCTTGGTCAGCTCGGGGATCTGCCTGTCCCACATGTGCCATGTCGTACCGAGCGAGGGCCCGAGGATGAGGACCGGGGCGTCGTCCGGCCCGTCGAAGCGGTACTGGAGGGCGGGGGTCGTCGTCTCACTCACCGCTACACGCTAACGTCCCGCCCCCGGTGCTCTGTCCCGGGGACCGGAATCCGCCCGTGCGGCTCCCGGACATCGACGGGCAACTTCCACACCGTCTTCACCGAAGCGCAGGTCACGCCGCGGGCGCGCGGCCGGGGCACGATGACGGACCATCCGTCGAACAAACTTCCCACCATGTCGTGCGTTGCGTGGGGTCGCGTCGGCGGGTGCGGCTCGGGCGGTTCCGGGTTGGCTCGGGGCGCCCGGGGGGCCTGCGGGCGTCAGCCGGTGTCCGTCGACCCCAGGCCCGTCAGGGCGCCCACCGGGTCGAGGTCCGGTGTCCCCCGCGGCCACCAGTCGTCGTGGCCCGGTTCGGACTCGTAGGCGTACCACAGGCCGTCGCGGCCGAGGCGGAGTTGGACATGGCCGAGGGGGTGGGTGAGGTGGTTGCGCCAGGGGCGGAACGCCGGGAGGTCGGCGGCGAGGAGCAGCGGGCGGGCACGGTCGAAGCGGCCGGCCGGCGGGTCCCACGGCTCCTCCAGGACGGCGAGCCCTTCGAGGCCGCCCTGGCGCCAGGCGGCGACCGCGCGGGCCAGGTCGGCGGGGGTCCGGCCGGTGGCGGCGGCCAGCGACGAGTACAGGGCGCGGGTGGTGGCGGTCAGCCCGGAGCCGGGGCGGGCCGCGGCCAGCCGTACCGCGTCCTGCCAGAGCGTCAGCTGGGCGACCGGGTCGCGTCCGGTAATGAGCAACGCGTGCGCCCGGGCCGCCGCGTCGGTGGCCAACTGGTCCAGCGCGAACGGGTCCGGGCCGCCCGGCACCCCCGGATACACCGGCGGCTGCTCCGGGTGCGGGGGCGGGGGCAGCGGGGCCGGAAGCGGCGGGAGCGCGCGGGGAGCGAGGGCCTCACTGGCGCGGACACCGGGCAGGGTCGCCGGCCGCTGCTCCTGGGCGGCACGCGCCGCCCGCGCGGCGTTGCGCCGCGACAGCGCGTCGAGCAGTTCCCGCTCGCCCCGGCCGCGCAGCAGGAGCAGTACGAAGGGGTCCTCGTCCAGCAGCCGTGCCGTCTGGTAGCAGAGCGCCGCCGCGTGCTTGCAGGGGTGCCCTCGGTCCGGGCAGCTGCAATGGGGCTCCAACTCCCCGGGGCCGGGCAGCAGTCGCGTCCCGCGACGGTTCCGGGCGCCGGACACGGACGCGGCATCACCACCAGTGCCTGTGGCTGTGCCTGTGCCGGTGGCTGTGGCTGTGCCTGTGCCGGTGTCAGGACCGCTGCCGGTCCCGGCGAGGGACTGCGGGAGTTCCTTGTCGAGCAGGGCGGCGATGTCGGCGGGGCGTTCGGCCGCCGTGTCCAGGAAACGGTCCCACTCGTCGTCGTCCAGTGTCCGCAGCCGGACCTGTACCCGGTAGGGCCGGGGGCGGCTGCCGTGGACGTACGCCAGCACCAGCCCCGGCGTGACCGTGATCGCGTCCACGTGGCCCTTGTCGGCGTACGCCCGCCCCCGTACGAGCCGGGCCGCGTCCAGGGCGCCCTCCTCCAACGCCGTCACCCAGGCGTTCCCCCACCAGCTCCCCGCGAACGCCTCCCCGGCCGAGCTGCGGGGCGGAAAGGCCCGGAAGGTACGGCGGAGTTCCCCGTCACGGGACGGGGCGGCCATGGTGCTGGGGACGCGGGGGGTGGCGGAGCCGCCGGGTCGGGCGGTTCCCGCTTGGCTTCCGGCTTGGGTCCCGGTACGGGCTTGCGCTGGGGGTGGGGCCAGGGCTTCGGTTTCGGCTCGGGCTTGCGCTGGGGCTCGAACTGGGGCCTGGGCTTCGGCTTCCGCTGGGGCTCGAACTGGGGCTTGGGCTTCGGCTTGTGCTTCGGTTTCGGCTTGCCCTTCGGTTTCGGCGTGCGCTTCGGCTTCCGGTTCGGTTGGTTCCGGCTGCAAGGCGCGTACCTCTCGGACCCGGTGGTGTCCCTCACCCCGGTCGGCGCGACGGCCCGGCCGCTCCTGCCGCGCCGGGCGGCGGATCGGCGACGCATCCGCGCCACGGCCTACGGGCGCGCCCCCGCGCCTGCCTTCGGGTTCACCTGTCTTCGTCCCTGCCCTTGGCCCTGCCCCTGCCCCTGTCCCGGTCTCTTCCCCTGTCTCTGTCTCCGCCCCTGTCCCGGTCTCTTCCTCTGCCTCTGTCCCCGCCCCTGTCCCGGTCTCGGCTGCGGCTCCCCCGGGCCTGGCGGGGGCCTCCGCTTCGGAGCGGGCCCGCTCGGCCGCGCTCCGTGCGGCGCGCAGTGCCGCACGGGCGATGTCACCCGGCCGGGCACCGCCCGCCGCGACCGTCCCCCCGGGGCGCGCGGCCTCAGCGGCACGCGGGGCCCGCGGGCCCCGCTGCCCTGACGGTCCCTCGGGTACGGCCGCCGCCCTGGCGTCCGCGGCCCGCCACAGCGCTTCCCGGGCCGCGTCGCCCGGCCGGGCACCGCGCGGGGCCCGGGCCTCACCCGCGGTCGGCGCGGAAGTCGCGCCGCCACCCTCCGGTACGCCCCCGAGCTCCTCCGCCGCGTCACCGGACGCGCCGACGCCTCCCCCGGGCGTGGACCCCGCGCTGTCCGGCGCCGATGTCGAAGCAGTCGGCTCCTCCTCCTGGTCCGTGCCCCGCAGCGCCCGTTCCCGGGCAGCGCGCAACGCCTGGCGGGCCGCGTCCGCGGGGCGGGGGGCGGGGTGGCCGGCGGCGCTCATGCCGACCTCCGCAGGGAGACGAGGTCGGTCAGTTCGCGGTCGGTCAGTTCCGTCAGGGCGGCCTCGCCGGAGCCGAGGATGGCGTCGGAGAGCGCCCGCTTCGCTTCGAGCATCTCGGCGATACGGTCCTCGATGGTGCCCTCGGTGATCAGGCGGTGGACCTGGACGGGCTGGGTCTGGCCGATGCGGTACGCGCGGTCGGTGGCCTGCTCCTCGACCGCCGGGTTCCACCAGCGGTCGAAGTGGATGACATGGCCGGCCCGGGTGAGGTTCAGGCCGGTGCCGGCCGCCTTGAGGGAGAGGACCAGGACCGGGGTCGCCCCGCTCTGGAACCGGTCCACCATCGCCTCGCGTTCCTTGACCGGTGTGCCGCCGTGGAGCAGTTCGACCGGGATCGCGCGGGCGGCGAGGTGCGCGGTGATCAGGCGGGCCATGCCGACGTACTGGGTGAAGACCAGGGCGGAGCCGTCCTCGGAGAGCAGGGTGTCCACCAGCTCGTCGAGGAGGGCGAGTTTGCCGGAGCGTGCGGACAGGCGGTCTCCGTGGCCGGCCGCTTCCTCCTTCAGATACAGCGCCGGGTGGTCGCAGATCTGTTTGAGGGCGCCCAGCAGTTTCAGGACCAGGCCCCGGCGGGCGATGCCCTCCGCCGTCTCGATGGCCAGCAGCGACTCCCGGACGACGGCCTCGTACAGCGCGGCCTGTTCGCGGGTGAGGGGGACGGGGTGGTCGGTCTCGGTCTTGGGCGGGAGTTCGGGGACGATACCGGGGTCGGACTTCTTGCGGCGGAGCAGGAAGGGACGGACCAGCCGGGCGAGTCGGGTCACGGCCTCCTCGTCCTCGCCGTTCTCCACGGCGCGGGCGTGGCGGGCGCGGAAGGACTTGAGGGGGCCGAGGAGTCCGGGGGTGGTCCAGTCGAGGAGGGCCCACAGCTCGGACAGGTTGTTCTCCACCGGCGTGCCGGTGAGGGCGACCCGGGCGGGCGTCGGGATGGTGCGCAGGGCCTTCGCCGTCGCCGAGTAGGGGTTCTTGACGTGCTGGGCCTCGTCGGCGACGACCATGCCCCACCGCCGCTCGGCGAGTTGGGGTGCCGTCGAGCGCATCGTGCCGTAGGTGGTGAGGACGAAGCCGGGGCCGAGGTCGTCCAGGGAGCGGTCGGGGCCGTGGAAGCGGCGGACGGGCACGCCGGGGGCGAAACGGGTGATCTCGCGCTGCCAGTTGCCCAGCAGGGAGGCGGGGCAGACGACGAGGGTGGGCTCGGGGCGGGCCCGGCGCAGATGCAGGGCGATGACGGTGATGGTCTTGCCGAGGCCCATGTCGTCGGCGAGACAGCCGCCGAGGCCGAGGGAGGTCATGAGGTCCAGCCAGGCCAGGCCCCGGAGTTGGTAGTCGCGGAGGGTTGCCGCGAGGCCCGGGGGCGGGTCTACCGGGCCGACACCGGCCGTCAGCCGGTCACGGAGCGCGGCCAGGGCGCCCACCGGGACCGCCTCGACGGTCTCGCCGTCCACGTCGGCGGTGCCGGTGAGGGCCATGGACAGGGCGTCCACCGGGTCGAGCAGGCCCAGTTCGCGCCGGCGGGCCTTGCGGACGAGGGCCGGGTCCACGAGGACCCACTGGTCACGCAGGCGGACGACCGGGCGGTGGGCCTCGGCCAGGGCGTCCATCTCGGCGTCGGTGAGCGGGTCACCGCCGAGCGCCAGCTGCCAGCGGAAGCCGAGCAGTTCCTCACTGTCGAAGAAGCCCGTGCCGTCCGTGGCCGAGCCGGGCGCCGGGCGCACCTCGGCCCGCGCGCTCAGGTCCTGGGCGAGGTCGCGGGGCCAGTGCACGGCGACCCCGGCCGCGGTCAGCCGGGTCGCGGCCACGCCGAGGAGGTCGGACAGCTCGTCCTCGGAGAGCGCGAGGACGTCGGGGACGTCCTGGTCGGCGAGCCGGTCCAGGGGCGGCCAGACGCGGGCCGCGCGGCGTACGGCGAGGGCGGCGTCCACGCGGGCGCGGGGCCCGAACGCCTCGTCCGCGTCGCCCGCCCACAGGGCCGCCGCGTCGGCGACGAGCGTGGGGTCGGCGAGGCTGTGCACCTGGACCACGGCGGCGCCCGCCCGGCGGCCTCCCTCGCTGTCGTCGAACAGGTCGTACGCCGACAGGTCGAGGCGCAGGGAGATCCGGACGCCCGCGTCCATGCCGGCGGCGACCTCGGCGGCCCAGTCGCGGGCGCCGGGGAGCCGCTGGCCCGAACTCGCCGCGAAGGGCTTGCCGGAGACGTACGGCGCGGCCGGGCCGCGGGGCAGGGTGTCGGCGACGGCGTCCAGGAAGGACCGCATCAACGCCTCCGGTTCGGGCAGCCGGAGCGGGCCCTTGCCGGGCAGTGGGACGGCGTGGCCCTCGTACGGCAGGGCGGCGGCGACGGCCCTGAGGTGGGCGATGTCGTCCGGGTCGAGCGGTCCGGCCCGCCAGGCGTCGAACCCGTCGGCGGTGAGCCCCGGCAGCAGGCGCCCCCGTGCGACGAGCCGCAGCGCGTGCAGGGCGGCGGCGCCCCAGCAGGCCGTGGCGGGGTGGGCGGCCGGGTCGCGGCGGGCCCGGGTGAGCAGGGGCAGGGCCTCGGCGACAGACAGGGACAGGGCGGGGACGGCGCCTCTGCGGACCCCGGTGGTGCCGTGCCGTCGGACGACGGTGAGGTCCTCGGTGCGGCCCGGCGGTGGTGTGTCGCCGTCCGGGTCCCAGAAGGCGACCCGGCTGTGGCGGGGCAGGGGCGCCGGCAGGAAGACGGCGGCCAGCCGGACGGGTACGGTCAGGGGACCGGTGGCGGCCGGTGTCACGGGAACGGCCGCAGGGGCCTCGGGAACGGCCGTGACGGCCTCGGGAACAGCCATGTCCCACATGTGTCCGGTCACCTCCCCGCCCATGGTCGGATGAGCCGTCTCCGGCTCCGATCAGCTGTCTCCGACTCTACGGGCGGGGTCTGACATTCGGTCCCGCCGACCGTGCGCGGGCCCGCGCGGGCCCGGATACACGCAGGTCAGGGCACGGTCCGGGACACCACGTACACCATCGGATGGTCCGGGTTGGACCGGTTCACGACGATGTCGTGGGTGGGCGCGGGACTCTTCCGCTTGTTGACGAGGCCGTACCAGGGGCCGGGGCCGCCGAAGTCCCAGCCGACGATCCGCCGGTCGCGGGCGTGGATGGCCATCTCGCCCTTCTTCAGCGCCGCCGTGCTGGTGCCGATCTGGTCGAGGAAGCGTTCGAGGCCCTCGTTGCTCGTGTAGAACTGCACGTACAGACGGCTGGTCCGCCAGTTGTTGGTCTCGTAGTACGCGAGGTGCTTCGAGTACGGCGGGACCGGGACGTCGTAGAGGCGCTGCTGGAGCCGGGAGGGCCAGTGCGCGGTGAGGCCGGTCGCCGAGTACTTCGCTTCCTTGTCCTTGCCGCTGTCCCGGCTCTGGTTCGCGGAGATCACCAGATAGCCGGCGGGGACGCCGATGAGCAGCACGATGATCGCCAGGGTGAGCGCGCGCCGGCGGATCTTGTGGCGGCGGTCCTCGGCGGGCTGCCCGGGTTCCTCGGGTGAGGTGCCCTGGCGGGGCACGGACGCGGTCATGCGGAGTCCTCGGTGGTGCGGCGGGCCTCCACGTACCGCGCGTACCGCTCGTAGCGCTCGACCCGGCGGCGGTTGGCGCGGCGGAAGCGGCGAGCGACCAGGCGGGCGAGGTCGGCGGCGCCGACCATGCCGGCCTCGGGGCCGAGCTGGGCGCGGGCGATACGGGCCTCGGGGCGGTAGCCGCGGCCGGTGAGATGGCGGCGGAAGGCGTCGCGGGCGGGGCCGATGAGCAGGTCGTCGGCGGCCGAGACACCGCCGCCGATGACGAAGCAGGACGGGTCGAGGGCGGCCGCCAGGTTGGCGATTCCGACGCCGAGCCACTGGCCGATGTCCTGGAGCAGCTCGACGCACATCGCGTCGCCCTCGCGGGCCAGCTCGGTGATCATCGGCCCGGTGATGTCGCCGATGTTGCCCTTGACGTGCTCGATGATCCCGTAGGCGACCGGGGAGTCCGCGGCGGCCAGCTCGCGGGCCTCTCTGACCAGCGCGTTCCCTGAGCTGTACTGCTCCCAGCAGCCGCGGTTGCCGCACGGGCAGCGGTGTCCGCCGGGCACGACCTGCATATGGCCGAACTCTCCCGCGACCCCGAACTTGCCGCGCTTGACCTGGCCGTCCTCGAGGATCGCGCCGCCGATGCCGGTGCCGAGTGTGATCATGACCAGGTGGTCCTCGTCGCGGCCGGCGCCGAAGCGCCACTCGGCCCAGGCGGCGGAGTTGGCGTCGTTGTCGACCAGCACGGGCACGGCGAGGCGGCCGGCGAGCCGGTCGCGCAGCGGTTCGTTGCGCCAGGACAGGTGCGGGGCGAACAGCACGCGGTTGCGGTCCGCGTCCACCCACCCGGCGGCGCCGATGCCCACCGCGTGCACGTCGTGCCGGTCGGAGAGGTCCAGCACCAGCTCCACGATCGTGTCCTCGACGACCTGGGGGCTCTTGGACTTGTCCGGGGTCTCCGTGCGGAGCTTCTCCAGGATGTTGCCGTCGGCGTCCACGACGCCCGCCATGACCTTCGTCCCGCCGATGTCGATGCCGACGGTGGGGACGCGGGGCGCCGTCAGGTGCGAGCGGCGCTCGCGCGTGCCGACGGTACGCAGGACGGTGGCCCGCGCGGAGCCGCGGTGGGTGAAGTCGCGGTAAGTGCTCATCGGGCCGATTCTGCCTTAGCGCTCCGCTCGGTGCGGCGTGGGGGCGGGGGGTGCCACGGGTTGTTTCTCGGGTGCGGGTCCGGTGGGGACTGGTCGCGCCCACGCGGCGGAGCCGCATATGTCACAGTCCCGGGGGGGGGGGGGGGGGAGGGGGGGGGGGGGGGGGGGTTGTGGGGGGGGGGGGGGGGGGGGGGGGGGTTTCTCGAAGGGGGGGTGCAGGTTCTGTGATCGGTTGTGTGGGGTTTCGTGTTGGGTTTCGTCC
>NZ_JBVIBK010000016.1:0-183147 GCF_055573455.1 Streptomyces sp. NPDC030183 | reverse complement strand
GGGGGGGTGGGGGCGGGTCGCACCGGCGGGGGGGACCAGCGTTCAGCCCCTCCCCGCCCCGGGGAGGAGGAGTGTTGTGCCCTTTGTTTTGGGGGGCCCCCGGGACGGCCACCTTCTACGCCCTCACCAGGAGCTGGAAGTCGAACGAGTAGCGGGAGGCCCGGTAGATGTGGGTGCCGTATTCGACCGCTCTGCCCGTGTCGTCGAAGGTGGTGCGCTGCATGGTCAGGAGGGGGGCGCCGTCGGGTTCGGTCAGGCGCTCGGCCTCCTCCGGTGTGGCCGTTCTCGCACCGATGGTCTGGCGGGCGCTGTGGAGGGTGATGCCCGCGGAGCGCATCAGGCGGTAGAGGCCCGTCGACTCCAGCTGGGGCGAGTCGAGGTCCAGGAGGCCCGTCGGGAGGTAGTTGCAGAGGGAGGCCATGGGCTCGCCGTGGGCCAGACGGAGTCGCTCGATGCGGTGGACTTCTCCGCCCTCGGCGACGCCGAGGGCCGCGGCGACCTCGGCGGAGGCGGGGACCGCGGTGTTGAGCAGGACCCGGGTCGCGGGGCGCTGGCCGGCGGCCTCCAGGTCGTCGTAGAGGCTGCTGAGCTCCAGGGGGCGTTTGACCTGGCTGTGGACGACCTGGGTGCCCACGCCGCGGCGGCGGACGAGGAGGCCCTTGTCGACGAGGGACTGGATGGCCTGGCGGACGGTCGGACGGGACAGGCCGAGACGGGCGGCCAACTCGATCTCGTTGCCCAGCAGGCTGCCCGGGGTCAGCTCGCCGTGCTCGATCGCGGCCTCCAGTTGCTGGGACAGCTGGAAGTAGAGCGGGACCGGGCTGCTGCGGTCGACGCTGAGCTGGAGCGACACGGTCGGATCCACTTCTGGTTTCGGCACGGGCCGAGCGTAGCCCCGGTGCCGGATGACGGGAAGCGGTGTCGTTCGGTTGTCCGGACAAACCATTGACAGCGTGGCGGGTGCGACCGCACTTTGTTTCTCATGCGCATCGGACTCATCGGAGCGGGTCGAATCGGGACGATTCACGCGACCACGCTCAGCCGTCACCGCGATGTCGGCTCCCTGATCATCACGGATGTCGACACGGCTCGGGCCCATGACCTCGCGGACCGTCTGGGCGAGACGGTCGCACCGGGAGTGGACGAGATCTTCACGTGGGGCGTGGACGCCGTGGTGATCACGGCCGCCACGTCGGCCCACGGCGAACTGATCGGTCGGGCAGCACGCTCGGGTCTCCCGGTGTTCTGCGAGAAACCCGTTGCCGTGGACCTCCAGGGCACCTTAAGCGCGCTCGCCGAGGTCGACGCGGCGGGAACCGTGCTGCAGATGGGCTTCCAGCGGCGCTTCGACTCCGGCTATGTCGGCGCCCGCGAGGCCGTGCGGTCGGGCCGGCTGGGGCGGTTGCACACGGTGCGGGCCCTGAGCGCCGACCAGGCGCCGCCGCCGGCCGGGTACCTGCCGGTGTCCGGGGGCATCTACCGGGACTGCATGATCCACGACCTGGACGCCGTGCGATGGGTGACCGGGCGCGAGGTCGTCACCGTGTACGCGACGGGGTCGGACGCCGGGAACCCGGTGTTCCGGGAGGCGAGCGACGTGGACACGGCGGCGGCCGTGCTGACGCTGGAGGACGGCACCCTCGTCACGGTGACGGCGGCCCGGGTGAACGGGGCGGGATACGACGTCCGCATGGAGCTGGCCGGGGAGCTGGACACCGTGGTGGTCGGGCTGGACGACCGTACGCCGGTCGCGTCCACCGAGCCGGCCGGGCCGCCGCCGGCCGACAAGCCGTGGACCGGCTTCCTCGAGCGTTTCGCCGCCGCGTACGAGGCCGAGGTCGCCGCCTTCGTCGAGGTGGTCCGCGGCGAGCGGGCCAACCCCTGCGACGGCCGCGAGGCCCTCCAGGCCCTGCGGGTCGCCGAGGCGTGCGAGCTGTCCCGCAGGGAGCACCGGCCGGTGAGCCTCGGCGAGATCCCGGGAGGCCGAGACTGAGCCACCCGGCGCACGGGAGGACGGACCGCGCGGGGCGCGCCGGGCACCCCGCTGTCAGAAGTGCCCGCGCGGCACGAGCTGGACGAGCCCTGCCCCCGGGGCTCGGAGCGGCGTGCGTGGGTGGTGGAGGGCGTGGTCACCAGCGGACCGGCAGGCTCCGTACGCCGCGTATCAGCATCCCAGGCAGCCAGGGGCCCGGCGGGCCGTCCGGGGCGAGGCCGGGGCAGCGGTCGAGGAGGCTGCGCAGGGCGACGCGTGCCTCCAGGCGGGCCAGGGGCGCGCCCAGGCAGTAGTGGATGCCGTGACCGAAGGCGAGGTGGCCGCGGGTGTCGCGGTGGATGTCGAAGCGGTCGGCGGCGGGGCAGCGGCTGTCGTCGCGGTCGGCGGCGGCCAGGCCGATCAGCACCGCGTCGCCCGCCGCGATGGGCGTACCGGCGATGGCGAGGGGCTCGGTGGCGAAGCGGAACGTCGCGTTCTCCACGGGACCCTCGTAGCGCAGGGTCTCCTCCACGACCGCGTCCACGAGGTTCAGGTCGGCCCGCACCTCGGCGAGTTGGCCGGGGTGGGCGAGCAGGGTGTGGACGGCGTTGGTGATGAGGTTGACCGTGGTCTCGTGACCGGCGATGAGCAGGATGAAGGCCATGCCCCGCAGTTCGTCCGGGGACAGCCGGTCGCCGTCCTCGTCGGTGGTGCGGATCAGCGCGCTCAGCAGGTCGTCGGCGGGCGGGGAGCAGCGCTTGTCCTCGATCAGCTCGCCCAGGTACGCGGCGAGTCGGACCAAGGCGTCGTACTCGCTCTCCGCGCTGGTGGGGGCCACGGTCTCCGTCGACATGGCGCGGAAGGCGGCGCGGTCGAACTCGGGTACGCCGAGCAGTTCGCAGATGACCGTGAGCGGCAGCGGATAGGCGAAGGACTCCACCAGGTCGGCGCGGCCGAGCGGCAGCATCGTGTCGAGCAGCGAGTCGGTGATCTGCTGGATCCTGGGCCGCAGCTGTTCGACCCGGCGGGCGGTGAACTCGCGCGCGATGAGCCGGCGCAGCCGGGTGTGCTGCGGCGGGTCGGAGACCAGCAGGTACTTGCCGATCAGCTCCTCGTCGAGGAAGGTGACCCCGATCTTGGATGCGTCCTTCGCCAGCCGGGGGTCGGCGAGCGCCGCCCTCGCCTCCTCGTACCCCACCACCAGCCATGCCTCGTGGTCCGGGTCGGGGCCCGGCAGCCGGACCCGGTGCACCGGGCCGAGCGCGCGCAGCTCGGCGTACACGGGATACGGGTCCTCGGTGAACCGGGTCCCGTACTCCCTCAGATCGATCACATGGGTGTTCCTCATGAATCCCCCCTCGCCCACACAACGCTCGGGCCCCGGCGCGAGTGCCCGGACCGGCACCGGATTCCCCGCCCACCGGCCGGCCGCCCCCTGCGGAACGCTCGGCCCCGGCTACCGTCCGTCCTCCTCCAGCAGCCCGGCGTCGTACGTCAACAGGGCGATCTGCACACGGTTGTTGAGGTCCAGCTTGGCGAGGATGCGGGAGACATGGGTCTTGACGGTGGCGACGCTCATGAACAGCTCGGCGGCGATCTCGGCGTTGGAGGCGCCCCGGCCCACGGCGACGGCGACCTCGCGTTCCCGGTCGTTGAGGGCGGCGACGCGGGTACGGGCGGTCGTGCGGCGGGTGTCGGGGGCGGCGCCCGCGGCGTGCTCCATCAACTGGCGGGTGACGGCGGGCGAGAGGACGGGGTCGCCGGCGGCGACCCGACGGACCGCCGTCACGATCTCGGCGGGCGGGGTGTCCTTGAGGACGAATCCGGCGGCGCCCGCGCGCAGGGCCCGCAGCACCTGGTCGTCGGCGTGGAAGGTGGTCAGAACGACGACCTGGGGCGCGTCCGCGCGGCGGCGGAGCCGTTCGGTGGCCGAGAGGCCGTCGACGGTCGGCATCCGGATGTCCATGAGGACGACGTCGGGACGGGTGCGGTCGACCAGGACGTCCACCTCGGCGCCGTCGGCGGCCTCGCCCACGATCTCGATGTCGTCGGCGCCGCCCAGCATGAAGGAGAGCCCGGCGCGGACGAGGGGGTCGTCGTCGACGAGGAGCAGTCGGATCGCGGTCATCGGACCACCGTTCGGATGTCGGTCATGGCCCTACCGTAGTGACGCCGCGTCACGGACCGCCGTCTTCCGCCGGGGCGACCCGTTAGTGTCGGCCGGTACGGCATTCAACTGACGGAGGTTTTGGGTGCGTTACCGACTCCTGGGCCGGACGGGGCTCCGTGTCTCCGAGCTGTTCCTCGGCGCCATGACGTTCGGCGAGCAGGGCGGGGTGGGGGCGCCCCGGGCGGAGTGCGCGCGCATCCTCGACGCGTACGCGGAGGCCGGCGGCAATGTGATCGACACGGCCGTCAACTACCGGGGCGGGGAGAGCGAGCGCATCGTCGGCGAGCTGCTCAAGGGGCAGCGGGACCGGTTCGTGCTGTCCACCAAGTACACCGTCTCGCGCGACGGCACCGACCCCAACGCGGCGGGCAACCACCGCAAGAACCTGACCCTGTCGCTGGAGACCAGTCTGCGGCGCCTGGGCACCGACTACATCGACCTGTACTGGGTGCACATCTGGGACCGGAACACCCCGGTCGAGGAGACGATGCGCGCGCTGGACGACGCCGTACGGTCCGGGAAGGTGCTGTACGTCGGGATCTCGGACGCCCCGGCGTGGGTGGTCGCCCGGGCCAACACCCTCGCGGAGTGGCGGGGTTGGTCGCCGCTGTCGGCGCTCCAGGTGCCGTACAGCCTGCTGAACCGGGACATCGAGCGTGAACTGCTGCCGATGGCGGAGGCGTTCGGGATGTCGGTGGCGGCCTGGAGCCCGCTGCAGAACGGCATCCTGTCCGGCAAGTACACACGGGCGGGCGGACCGGCGCCGGGTACGGCGACCCGGCTGTCCGCGGAGACGATCGGGAGGCGGGAGCGGGCGGTCGCGCAGGCGGTGCAGTCCGCCGCTGACGAACTCGGCGCGACCCCGGCGCAGGTCGCCATCGCCTGGACCATGGCCCACTCCCCCGCCGTCCACCCCATCCTGGGCGCCCGCCGGGCGGAACAGCTCGTGGACAACCTGGGCGCGGCGCGGCTCGTCCTGCCGGAAGAGGTCCTGGCCCGTCTGGAGGACACGACCGGCTTCCGCCTCGGCTTCCCCGGCGACTTCATCGACGAGGCGTCGGCGTGGGTGTACGGGTCGGCGGGCCAACGGGTGGTGCGGCGGGAGTGGACCGGGGGCGCGTAGTGGGCCGGGGGCGCGCGGTTCGTCGGCGGGTGCGGGTGGGTGGGGGCCGTTCGCGCAGTTCCCGGCGCCCCTGAAAAGCGACCGGGGCTGCGCCCCGTGCTTTTCAGCTGAAGGCCGGGCCGCAGGCCCAGGCCTTCAGGGGCGCGGGGAACCGCGCGAGAAATCACAACGCACCCGCACCCGCCGACGAACCCCGCACCCCCGAGCTGTCAGGCGCCCTACAACCCCACCCCGTACCGAACCCGCGACCGCCGGATCTCGCGTGCACACCCGCGGTGTTGCACGCCGTCCGTACAACGAGTCGACTGGCCATCATGGTCGACTCCCCGGCGTCGCGCACACCCGGTTGTCAGACCCAGGGCAGCCAGGCCCGTACCCGGAAGCCGCCGTCGGTGTCGGGGCCGTGCTCCAGGCGGCCGCCGGCGAGCGTCGCCCGCTCGGTCAGGCCGATGAGCCCCTGTCCTGAGCCGGGCACGGGCGGGACCTCCCCCGGTGGCGCGGGGTTGCTCACGTGGACGGTGAGTCCGTCGCGCGGGGCGCCCGTGACCGTGACGGTGACCTCGGCGCCGGGGGCGTGTTTGCGGGCGTTGGTCAGGCACTCCTGGGCGATGCGGTACGCGGTGCGGCCCACGGAGGCGGGGACGGCGGCGGGGTCGGTGACGTGGTTGTCGAGGACGACCTTCATGCCGGCCGCCCTGGACTCGGCGACCAGGCTGTCCAGCGCGGCGAGCGTCGGCTGGGGACGTCCGGCGTCGTCGGCGTCGCCGGCGCGCAGCACGCCGATGATCTCCCGCAGGTCCTGGAGCGCCTCGTGGGCGCTCTCGCGGATGACGCCCGCCGCGCGGACGATCTCCGCGCGGGGCGCGTCGGGCCGGAACTCCAGGGCGCCCGCGTGCACGCTGAGCAGGGTGAGCCGGTGGGCGAGGACGTCGTGCATCTCGCGGGCGATGGCCTCGCGGGCCAGCCGCTGCGCCTGTTCGGCCCGCAGGGCCGCCTCGGTCTCGGCCCGCCGGGCACGGTCACGGAAGCTCAGGATCAACTGCCGTTTGGAGCGCACGAACATGCCCCAGCCGACGGTCGCGCCGGTGAGCAGGACGGAGAGGAACACCGCCCAGGGGTAGCTGACGTCCGGGTCGGGGCGCAGCCAGAAGAAGACCGGGTTCAGCAGGAGGGAGGCGCCGCCCACCCAGGCCACGTACCGGAAGGGCCGGTGGACGGTGAGGGTGAAGAGGGCGACCAGGCCGGCCCCGCCCGCGGTGGCGGACACGAAGCACACCGGGACCATCGCGACGGCGAGCCCGGTAGGCCAGCGTCTGCGGAGCCAGACCGCGGCGCAGGCGAGCGCGCCCAGCACCTGGTCGAAGAGGGCGTAGACCTCGGGGAGGCCGACCTCCTTGTTGACCGTGTCCACACCGAGGAGACCGATGCCCACCGCGATCAGGAAGCAGGTGAAGTCGACGGCCCAGTCACGCGCGGTGCGCCGGGGTCGCCGCTCCGGCCGCCCGGTGCCGGAGTCCTGGGCGGGGTCGAGGACGGCCGACGGCAACAGCCAGCGCCGTCCGGGGAAGGCCGGTGGTCCGGGCACCGGTTCGTCACCACTCACAGTCGACAAATCTACGCAGAGTCGGCCCCTTGTCGGCCCGTTCCGCCGGGGATCGCGACCAAAGTCTTGATCTCGCCGACTTTCGGCGGTCCGCCGCTCCAGGGAGCGGTACTCCCGTCGGCCGGGCCGCGCCCCGTGGCCGATGGGCGGGCGGGGCCCGCGGCGCGAGGATCCCTCCCATGAAGCAGTTGTTGGAGTTTCTCGGGTTCCTCGCCCTGCTGCAGGGCTCGGGCGGTCTGGTCCACGAACTCACCGGCAAGCTGCGGTGGGGGGTGACGCAGCACTGGGCCGTCCTGGACGGCTACGAGATCTATGTGAGCATCGCGCTGATCGTGCTGGGGCTCGCGCTGTTCGCCGCCGCCGACAGCCGGAAGGCCGGGTGACCGCCGGGCCCGTCGGGCCGTCCGTTCCGGTGGGAGGGAGGACGGACGGCCCGGCGGGTGTCAGCGGGACCGGCCGGTGCGCGGTGATCAGCAGTCGTAGTCGATCAGGTCGAAGGACGCGTAGTGGTCGGCGGTGTAGTAGTCCTCCTGGTGCTGCTGCCCGGTGACGATGCGGCGGGCGCCACGGGTCGAGGAGCCGGGCGTCTTCACCGTGTACTCGTGGTAGTAGCCGCTGGACCGCGAGGGCAGGACGCGCTCCCGGTTCTGGAAGACGCTGCCGTCCTGCGTGTAGGGGAACGGGCCGCCCCGCTCGATGAGGTCCAGCGTGGTGTACGCCTGCGACGGCAGGTCGCCGTAGCAGATGCTGCCGACCGCGGCGGCCGAGGTGTCGGCGGCGCCGGCGGTGACCGTGCCGCCGACGAGGAGGGCGGACAGCAGGGCGGCGGTGGCGCCGACGCGCGTGACGAGCGCAGTGCGTGGGGGGAATGTCATGGCCTGATGATGACGCGCGTAGACAATGGCATGTCAATGACAAGCCCGAAGTGTTCGCGGGCCCGCCCGTGAAGTTTTCCGGGAGTTAACCGGAGTTCACGGACGGCCCGCCCCTCTTCACAGACGACGCCCCGTCAGGCGTCCTGTCAGGCGTCCTGTCAGGCGTTCCGTCAGGCGTCCTCGGGGAGGGCGAAACTGCCGTAGGAGGGGCGCCCCTCCCGCTCGTACGTCTGGATGGAGACGCCCTTGCCGGTGATCCGGCCCCCCGCGTGCCGGAAGGCCGTCGGCACGGCTCCCTCCCGGAACAGCCGGAGGCCGGAGCCGAGCGCCACCGGGAAGGTCAGCAGGTGCAGCGTGTCGAGGAGGCCGAGGTCGATCAGGGAACCGACCAGCGCCCCGCTGCCGTGCACCTGGAGTTCGCCGTCGGTGCGCTCCTTGAGGGCGGTGACCTGGTCGGCGAGATCGCCGCCGAGGACCGTGGTGCCGGACCACTCGGGGTCGGTGAGGGTCGAGGAGGCGACGTACTTCGGGAGCGTGTTCAGCTTGCCGGCGACCGGGTCGGCCGGGTCGGTCACCTTCGGCCAGTACGAGGCGAAGATGTCGTACGTCCGGCGGCCGAGGAGGAACGCGCCGACCCTGCCGAACCTCTCGTCGACGAACTTCCCGAAGTCGTCGTCGGCGTACGGAAAGCTCCAGCCTCCGTGCTCGAAGCCTCCGCGGGTGTCCTCCTCGGGGCCGCCGGGGGCCTGGTAGACGCCGTCGAGCGTGACGAAGACGGTCGAGACGAGCTTGCCCATGGCGATCGCCTGCTTCCTGGTGCGGGGTCTGTGGTCATCACCTCAGACCCCGCGGGGGCCCGCAACTCATCGGTGCGGCCAGGATCGGTTCCCCCGCCTGGGCTCTCAGGCGCCGAGCTCCTGGAGGCGGGCCGACAGCCTCGCCCTGCCCTCCTCCGTGAGGGAGCCGTGCAGGCGCAGGCGGGAGATGCCGCCGTCCGGGTAGATGTCGATGCGGGCGTGGGTGGCCACCGCGGGCTCGGCGAGGACGAAGCGGTGGTTGGTGTCGGGCTGGAGGCGGGTGCGCGGGAGGATCTCCGTCCAGGTGCCGTCCTCGCCGTTCCGCACCGAGACACCGGCCCAGCCCGCCGCGTTGCCCTTCAGACAGGCCGTGTCGATCTCCAGGGCCCGGATCTCGGACTGCTCGGCCAGCCGGTAGCGGATCCAGTCGTTGCCCCGGTCGCGGCGGCGACGGGTCTCCCAGCACTCGTGCATGACCCGGGCGCGGCCGGGCCGGATGGTGTTGGTGGCCGGTGAGTAGAAGAGGTTGGAGGCGTCCTCGGCCCGGCCGCCGTTCTCCAGGGCGACCACGTCGAAGGTGCCGAGGACGTCCAGCCAGGCGGGATCCGGGACGACCTCGCCGTACACCCGCAGACGGGCGATGCCGCCGTCGGGGTGCTGGTTGACGCGCAGGTGGGTGAAGCGCTGTTCGACGGAGACGGCGAAACCGTTCGCCGCGTGGCCGCCGACCGGGGTGCGCGGCACGAGCGTCGTCCACTTCACGTCGCCGGCGAGGAGGTCCTCGGGCGAGGGGGTGCCCGGCACCGAGGTGGCCTCGACCGACACGGCCTGCGGGTAGTTGCCGCGGAAGTGGGCCGTGTCGACGACGACGCCCCGGACGACACCGGGCGCGCCCAGGCGGACCAGGGCCCAGTCGTGGTCCTCGTCCGTCGGCCAGGGGTGGTCGGCGCAGGCGCCCCGGCGGCGCCGGGTCTCCCAGCCGTCCATGATCTTGCCCTTGTGCCCGAAGTGCTCAGGGTCGAACTCGGCCCGCTCCGGCAGCAGCAGGTTCTCCCGCTGGGCGAAGAACTCGTCGTTGGCGGCGATGACACCGGCGCCGAGCCTGCGGTCGGCGAGGTCGGCGTGGTGGGTGAAGGGGAAGTCGGCGGTGCGGTAGTCCGCGTACGGGTCACCGCCGCCGTACGGGTTCGCGTCGCCGGTGAAGTTCACGATCGCCGTCACGATGATCAGGTCTGCCTCTCGGTCGTGGGCCGCCGCGGGTGCGGGGGCCGGTCAGGGGGTGCGGGTGAGGAGCCGTCCCTTCGGTGCCGTGAACTCGCCGTCGGACACGATGCGTTCGCCGCGCAGCCAGGTGGACCTGACGACGCCGTACAGCGTCCTGCCCGCGTACGCCGTCACCCGGTTGCGGTGCTGGAGCGCCGCCGGGTCGACGGTGAACGTCTCGTCCGGGGCGAGCACGGCGAAGTCGGCGTCGCGGCCCGCCTCGATGGCGCCCTTGTGGGCGAGGTCGACGAGGCCGGCCGTGCGGGTCGACATCCAGCGGACCACGTCCTCCAGCGTGTGGCCACGCCGGCGGGCCTCCGTCCAGACCGCGGCGAGGCTCAGCTGGAGACCCGAGATGCCGCCCCAGGCGGTGGCGAAGTCGTCGGTCTTCAGATCGGCCGTGGACGGCGAGTGGTCGGTGACCACGCAGTCGATCGTGCCGTCGGCCAGCGCCCGCCAGAGCAGGTCCTGGTTGGCGGACTCCCGGATCGGCGGGCAGCACTTGAACTCGCTCGCCCCGTCCGGGACCTCCTCGGCGGTCAGGGTGAGGTAGTGGGGGCAGGTCTCCACGGTGATCCGTACGCCCTCGGCCCTGGCGGCGGCGATCAGCGGCAGCGCGTCACTGGAGGACAGATGCAGGACGTGCACGCGGGCGTCGAGCCGTCGGGCCTGGTCGATGAGGGCCGCGATGGCGCTGTCCTCGGCGTCGCGCGGGCGGGAGGCGAGGAAGTCGGCGTACCGGGGGCCGCCGCGCTGGGGGGCCGCGTCGAGGTGGTGCGGGTCCTCGGCGTGCACGATGAGCAGTCCGCCGAAGCCCGCGATCTCGGCCAGGGAGCGGGCGAGCGTCTCCTGGTCGAGGTGCGGGAACTCGTCGACGCCGGACGGGGACAGGAACGCCTTGAAGCCGAAGACCCCGGCGTCGTGCAGCGGGCGCAGGTCCTTGACGTTGTCGGGCAGCGCGCCGCCCCAGAAGCCGACGTCGATGTGCGCCTTGTCGGCGGCGACCCGCCGCTTTGTCCGGAGGTGCTCGACCGTCGTGGTGGGCGGCAGCGAGTTGAGGGGCATGTCGACCAGGGTGGTGATGCCGCCGGCGGCCGCGGCGCGCGTCGCGGTCCAGAAGCCCTCCCAGTGGGTGCGGCCCGGGTCGTTGACGTGCACATGGGTGTCGACCAGGCCGGGCAGCAGGACGTCGTCGCCGAGGTCCTCCAGGCGGGCACCGCGGGGCAGGGCCGCGTCGTACGGGAGGACGGCCGCGATGCGGCCGTCCGCGACCGCGACCGCGGCGGGGCGCGATCCCTCGGGGGTGATGACCCGCGTCGAGCGCAGCACCAGTTCAGCGTCGGACAGCGCCAGTTCAGCGTCGGACACCCGGACCCCTCTCGTCCTGCCGTCGTTTTTCTTCCGCGTCCGCGGGATTTACTTCCACGTAACGGAATTCAACGTTCTGTTGAAGGAGTCTTCACTCCAGGCCGAGCCCCGTCAAGGGCCCCCTCCTCCACTCTCCTCGCCTCCGCACCCCTCTGGATATTTTCACTTACCGGAAGGAAAATTCCATCAGGCAGAACATAATGACGCACAAGCGAGCAGTCGACGAGCTGCCCGGTAGGCTGCGACCTCGCCTGCCTTCGTGAAAGGACCCGCGCCCGTGCCGACGTCCAGCGCCAGCACCACCGACTCCGCCAAGTCGTCCTCGTCCAGCGGCGGCGTCCAGTCCCTCGAGCGCGCCTTCGACCTGCTGGAGCGGATGGCGGACGCCGGCGGCGAGGTCGGCCTCAGCGAGCTGTCCGCGAGCAGCGGGCTGCCGCTGCCCACGATCCACCGGCTGATGCGCACCCTGGTGGTCTGCGGCTACGTGCGCCAGCAGCCCAACCGGCGGTACGCCCTCGGCCCGCGCCTGATCCGCCTCGGCGAGTCGGCGAGTCGGCTGCTCGGCACCTGGGCCCGCCCCTATCTGGCGCGGCTGGTCGAGGAGACCGGCGAGACGGCGAACATGGCGCTGCTCGACGGCGACGAAATCGTGTACGTGGCGCAGGTGCCGTCGAAGCACTCCATGCGGATGTTCACGGAGGTGGGCCGCCGCGTGCTTCCGCACTCCACGGGTGTCGGCAAGGCCCTGCTCGCGGACCTGCCGGCGGACGAGGTCCGGGCCCTGCTGTCCCGTACGGGGATGCCGGCCGCCACGGACAGGACGATCACGACGCCCGACGGTTTCCTCGCCGCCCTCGCCGAGGTGCGCGACCTGGGGTACGCCGTCGACGACAACGAACAGGAGATCGGCGTCCGCTGCCTCGCCGTCTCCGTCCCCGACTCCCCCACCGCCGCGGCCATCTCGATCTCCGGCCCCGCGGGCCGCGTCACCGAGGCGGCGACGGAACGGATCGTGCCCGTGCTGCGGCAGGTGGCGGCGGAGTTGTCGCAGGCGCTCGCCAACGCGGGAGGCTCAGGGCCGGGCGCCTTGTAGCTCGGGGGGTGCGGGTTCGTCGGCGGGTGCGGGTGGGCGGGGGTTGTTCGCGCCCACGCGGCGGAGCCGCGTGTGTCACAGCCCCGCGCCCCTGAAGGCATGGGCCTGCGGCCCGGCCTTCATCGGTCGTCCGACTGCGGGTCGAGTGGCGCTGCGTCCGCGCCGAAATTCATTGTCCGGGCGCCGGGGTTCGGTGGTAGACACCCGATGTGGCCATGACACTTGAGTTCTCCGACCTGCTGCGGTTGATCGACGAACGGTCGATCGCGTTCCGGGGCGCGGTCGCCGCGGCGTCCGACCTCGACGCGCGGGTGCCGACCTGTCCCGAGTGGACGCTGTTCGACCTGGCTCAGCACCTGGGCGGAGGCGACCGCTTCTGGGCCGCCCTCGTCGCCGCGGGGCCCGCTGACGCTCCGCTGGCCGAGGCCGTCGCCGAGCGCGCCGCCCTGACCCCGCCGAGGGAGCGCGAGGCGCTGTCGGCCTGGCTGGCCGAGTCGACCGGGCTGCTGCTGAGGGCGCTGCGCGAGGTCGGCCCGGACGCCGGTTGCTGGACGTGGTGGAGTGCGTCGCAGTCGCCGCCCACCTCCGGTGGTGTCGCCCGGCACCGGGTCCAGGAGACCGCCGTACACACCTACGACGTACAGGTCACCCTGGGGACTCCGCGACCGCTGCCGGACGCGGTGGCGCTCGACGGCCTCGACGAGTTCCTGTCCACCTGCTGCGCGACGACGGCCGCCTGGCCGCACAAGCCGACCGCCTTCGACTTCCACGCCGCCGAGGGCTCCTCCTGGCGCCTCACGGTCGACGGGGACGGCGCACGCTCCGACCGTCTGCCCACCGCCCCCGGCGAGGCCCCGGGCGCGGCCGGTGTCTCCGCCCGGGGTACCGCCAGTGAGCTGGTCCTCTTCATGTACGGCCGCATCCCAGCGGAGTCCGTACGGATCGACGGGGACGCGGAGCTGTTCGACCTGCTCCGCGCCTGGGAGCCGGAGGAGTAGGAAGAGCAGGGAGAGCGGGAGGGCCGGGGCCGTGGCGCGAGGGTCCCGGTCAGCGGCCCGGCGGTTCTCCGAACAGGTCGACCGCCGTCCGGACCTCCGCCAGCCCCCTCGCGAGCGCGCTGACGGAGCCGATCGCCCCCGCGATCAACAGCAGGGACCGGCGCAGGCGCGGGACCTCGGGGACACCGCTCACGACCATCGCCGCCAGCGCGGCCAACTCGTCCTCCGCTATCCCCCGGTCCGGGAACTCGGCGGGATGCGCGGCGAGTTCACGACGCAACCGGGACACGGCGGTCCGCAGCCCCGCCACCCTCACGTCCTCGCCACCGCCGGTCACTGGCCTCTGCCCCAAGCTCCGCAACCCAGCTCTCCCCCTCTCACGCACGTGGTCGTGCGCGAGCCCCGGTCGCGCCCCGTCGCACGACCGGCCGCCCCTGGCGCAGGTCGTCCGCCGGGGGTGGCGCGGGCCAGTAAACGCCAACGGTGTGGGGAGCGCCACACCGGGGACCGAAATTCAGCCCCAAGGATTCCCCGTCCGACAGATGCCCCCCGAGGGCGCCCGTTCACAGGCGGTTGCCCACCGGTTCGGGTATGCAGGGCACATGACACACGACCAGGACGACCGGGAGGCCGCTGGCCGGGGTGGGCCCGCCCCTCGCGTCGCCGCGCTGCTGCTCGCCGCGGGCGGGGGGCGGCGGCTCGGCGGTCGCCCCAAGGCGCTGCTCCCCCACCGCGGGCGCCCCCTGGTCGAGCACGCCGTCGCGGTGCTGCGGGCGGCCGGCTGCTCACGGATCCATGTGGTGCTCGGGGCGGAGGCGGCGACCGTACGCGCCCGGGCCGAACTGCCCGGCTGCGTCCTGGTGGACAACCCGCACTGGGCCGACGGCATGGGTTCGTCGCTGCGGGCCGGACTGGAGTCGCTGGCCGGGACGGGCGCGGAGGCGGCGCTGGTGTCGCTCGTGGACCAGCCGGGCATCGGACCGGAGGCGGTGGCCCGGGTGCTCGCCGCGTACGAGCCGGCCGGCGCGGACAAGGCGCTCGCGGCCGCCGCCTACGCCGGGGAGCGCGGCCACCCCGTCCTGTTCGGCGCCGCGCACTGGGCGGGCATCGCCGCGACCGCCACCGGCGACCAGGGGGCACGCGCCTACCTGAAGGCACACACGGAGGAGATCACGCTCGTGGAGTGCGGGGACGTGGCGCGACCGTACGACATCGACACCGAGGCCGACCTCACCCACCTCGAATGACCGGCGCCTGAGCGGAGTGGCGCCCGGCGCCAGGGTGCCTCGACCCCGGAGAATCTCGACATCAACAAAACATTGAACTTCCACCATGAGGAAACTACTATCCACTGATCAGAAGCGCTCCTGCGAACCCGAGGGCGCTCCCCGCCCTACCCGGGTCGACCGACACCCGGTGCCACGCCCGCTGAAGGAAGTGACAGCTCATGTCCGCACCAGCGCCGTCCCCGCTGGCCATCGTCGACGCCGAGCCCCTGCCCCGCCAGGACGAGATCCTCACCGACGCGGCCCTCGCCTTCGTGGCCGAGCTGCACCGGCAGTTCACGCCCCGGCGTGACGAGTTGCTCGCCCGCCGTGCCGAGCGCCGCGCGGAGATCGCCCGCACCTCCACGCTCGACTTCCTCCCGGAGACGGCCGCGATCCGCGCCGACGACTCCTGGAAGGTGGCCCCGTCGCCCGCCGCCCTGGAGGACCGCCGGGTCGAGATCACCGGCCCCACCGACCGCAAGATGACCATCAACGCGCTCAACTCGGGCGCCCGCGTATGGCTCGCGGACTTCGAGGACGCCTCCGCCCCCACCTGGGAGAACGTCGTCCTCGGCCAGGTGAACATGGCCGACGCGTTCACGCGGAACATCGACTTCACCGACGAGCGCACCGGCAAGTCGTACGCGCTGCGCCCGAACGAGGAGCTGGCGACGGTCGTCATGCGGCCGCGCGGCTGGCATCTGAACGAGCGTCACCTCGTCGACGCCGACGGCACCCCCGTGCCCGGCGCGCTCGTCGACTTCGGCCTGTACTTCTTCCACAACGCCCAGCGGCTGCTCGACCTCGGCAAGGGCCCCTACTTCTACCTCCCGAAGACGGAGTCGCACCTGGAGGCCCGCCTCTGGAACGACGTGTTCGTCCTCGCGCAGGACTACGTCGGCATCCCGCAGGGCACCATCCGCGCCACCGTGCTCATCGAGACGATCACGGCCGCGTACGAGATGGAGGAGATCCTCTACGAACTCCGCGACCACGCCTCCGGGTTGAACGCGGGCCGCTGGGACTACCTGTTCTCCATCGTGAAGAACTTCCGTGACGGCGGCCCCCGGTTCGTCCTCCCGGACCGCAACGCGGTCACGATGACGGCCCCCTTCATGCGCGCGTACACCGAACTCCTCGTCCGCACCTGCCACAAGCGCGGCGCGCACGCGATCGGCGGCATGGCGGCGTTCATCCCGTCCCGCAGGGACCCCGAGGTCAACAAGGTCGCGTTCGAGAAGGTCCGCGCCGACAAGGACCGGGAGGCGAACGACGGCTTCGACGGCTCCTGGGTGGCCCACCCCGACCTCGTGCCGATCGCCATGGAGTCCTTCGACAAGGTCCTCGGCGACAAGCCGAACCAGAAGGACCGGCTGCGCGAGGACGTCCACGTCGAGGCGGCCGACCTGATCGCGGTCGACTCGCTCGACGCGAAGCCCACGTACGAGGGGCTGGTCAACGCCGTCCAGGTCGGCATCCGCTACATCGAGGCGTGGCTGCGCGGCCTCGGCGCGGTGGCGATCTTCAACCTCATGGAGGACGCGGCCACCGCCGAGATCTCCCGCTCCCAGATCTGGCAGTGGATCAACGCGGGCGTCGAGTTCGAGCACGCGGGGGAATCCGTGAAGGCCACACCCGAGCTGGCCCGCGAGGTCGCCGCCGAGGAACTGGCCGCCGTCCGCGCGGAGATCGGCGAGGACGCCTTCGCCGCCGGCCACTGGCAGCAGGCCCACGACCTGCTCCTCCAGGTCGCCCTCGACGAGGACTACGCGGACTTCCTGACGCTGCCGGCGTACGAGCGGCTCAAGGGCTGACGTCCGCCTGACCGGTTCCGTCCGAGTGGCCCAGGGACTTCCCCGGGGCCACTCGGTCGCGTACGGCCCGCTTGACCGCCGTGGGCTCCGGGAAGCCCTGTTCACGCCGGTCCCAGACGACCTCGTCGTCGACCCGGACGACGAAGACCCCGCCCTTGCCGGGCTTCAGCGCCAGCTCCGTCAGCTCCGCCTCGAAGGTGGTCAGCAGTTCCTGGGCCAGCCAGGCGGCACGCGGCAGCCAGCGGCACTGCGTGCAGTACTCGATCTCGACGCGGCCGCTCATCCGAGGTGCACCGACCAATCCTGTTCCGCCGCCGGTTTGCCGTGCAGGTCGGGGACCCGCTTGAGCCAGTCCGGGCGGCCTCGCTGCGTCCTCGCCGCGCGAAGCGCCTCCTCGGCGGCGAGTTCCTCCCGGGAGGGGAAGTCGGTGGGGAGCCAGGAGGCGGAGGCCCGCACGCGCGCGTGGAGGTAGTCCACGTACGCCGCGCGCGCCGCGGAGGGCGTCGCGAACCCGTCCTCGGCGGCCAGCCAGGCGTCCGGGACCTCCGCCACGATCCGCCGCAGCAGTTCCTCGGTGACCTTCGGCGCGAGTTCGGCGTCGGCCGCGCGGACGTCGGGCGCGTAGTGGCCGAGGGCGTGGTGCCGGAAGTCGTACGCCTTCGCGGGGTCCGAGGCGTCCCAGCGGTGGTGGAAGACGAGGGCCGCCCCGTGGTCGATGAGCCACAGGCGCGGGGGGACGGTCCCCAGGGTGGGCCACACCATCAGGTTCGAGCTGTGGACCGTACGGTCGACGTTGACGGTGAGCGCGTCGAGCCAGACGATCCGGCCCGCCTCGGCCGGATCCACGGGGAACGCCCGGGCGACCTCGGGGGTGAAGTCCTTCGCGCCCGGCAGGAAGTCCATCCCCAGGTTGAGGCCCGCGCTCGCCCCGTGCAGCTCCCGTACCTCCTGGTGGGGCTCGTCGTCGGCGATCGCCGGGTCGAAGTGGACGAGGACCAGTTCCGGGAAGCGCAGCCCGAGCGCTCGCGCCAGCTCCCCCACGATCACCTCGGCGACCAGCGCCTTGCGGCCCTGCGCGGAGCCGGTGAACTTGACGACGTAGGTGCCCAGGTCGTCGGCCTCGACGACACCGGGCACGGAGCCGCCGGACCGCAGGGGGGTGACATAGCGGGTCGCTGTGACCTCTCTCAGCGCTCTCAAGGGCCCCTCGATGGTGGTGCGCCCCTTGCTTCCGGCCTCTGGCATGAAGTGAGCATAGTAACCAGGCGCGCCGGCCGGGGAGGAGCACCCGAGCCACGGCCCGCAGTCACCTCAGATCTGGCCGGTGGCCGCGGCGAGGGCCGGGATGTCGTCCTCGTGGGTGAGGTAGCGGCCGGTGAGCGGGTCGGCGTCGCCCCGGATCAGGCGCAGCAGGTTGGCGACGGCCTCGTCGAGCGGGGTGTAGCGCCCGGCCTTGCGCTGTGCGTCCATCCAGGATTCGAGGCGGCGCTGCCAGGGGTTGTCACTGTCCCGGGTCTCGGGTGCGGCGGCTCCCAGGCCGACGTCGACGATGCCCGGGTGGTAGCTGAACGCGGTGATCCCGTGCGGCAGCAGTTCGATGGCGAGGTTCTCGGTCAGCTTGTTCACCGCCGCCTTGGAGACGGAGTAGGCGCTGACGTGCGGCCAGCGGGTGTGCCCCGCGTGGCTGGAGATCGTGACGATCCGCCCGTGGCCGCGCTCGATCATGCCGGGCAGCACCGCCCGGCAGGCGGCCAGCGGGCCCTCCAGATTGACCGCCAGGGTGTGCCGCCACTCGGCCGGGTCGTTCTCCCAGGCCGGCCCGACCGGTCCGGGCACACCGGCGTTGTTGACCAGCACGTCGATCCCGCCGAGCCGTTCGGTGGCCAGCTTGACGGCCGCGGCCAGTTCGGCGTCGTTGGTGACGTCGGCGACGGCCGTGACGACCTCGGGGGCCCCGTCGAGCCCGGCGGCGGCGCCGGGCAGGGAGTCGGCGGTCCGCGTGGTGAGCACCAGGTGCGCGCCCGCCGCGTGCAGGGACTCGGCAAGGGCCCGGCCGAGGCCGCCGGCCGCCCCGGTCACCAGGACCCGCAGGCCGGTCAGGTCCGTCGTGTCTTGAGACATCACAACCTCCATGGAGAATTCGTGGGGTTCCGCCGAGGCGTCGCCGGCAGGACCGCGGGGTGGCTGGTGCGCCCCGCCGATGGGGGCCGCACCGACCCACCCCTGCCCTCAGGCGCTCGCCTCCGCCGGGGCGGCCAGCGCCCGGAGGAGGTGATCGGCCAGGGCCTGCGGCACAGGGTGGTCGAACAGGAGCCTGGCCGGCAGCCGCAGCCCGGTCAGGGCGCTCAACCGGTTGCGCAGTTCCACCGCGGTGAGCGAGTCCAGGCCGGCTTCGAGCAGGCTCCGGTCCGGGGGCAGGGCCTCGGCGTCCCCATGGCCGAGCAGCTCGGCGGCGAGCGCGCGCACCTCGGCCAGCAGCCGTGCGGCCCGCTCGGCCGGGGCCAGGTCGCGCAGCTGTACGGCGTGGGTGGCGGGGACCGGCCCGGCGGGTACGAGACCACGCAGCAGCGGGGGCGCCCCGCGGGTACGCAGCTTGGCGATGTCGAATCTGGCGAGGGTCAGGGCCGCGTCGTCCTGTCGCAGCGCCTCGTCGAAGAGGGCCAGCGCGAACTCGGTGGGCATGGGCAGGGTGTCGTCGGGAGAGCCGCCGTCCCGGACGGTCTCCCGCAGCACCTCGGTCATACCGGAGATCTCCTCCCACATGCTCCACGCCTGGGACTGCGCGGGCAGCCCGTCGGCCCTGCGGCGCTCGGCAAAAGCGTCCAGGAACGCGTTGGCGGCGGCGTAGTTGCCCTGCCCCGCGCTGCCGAGCACCCCGGCCACGGAGGAGAACAGCACGAAGGCGGCCAGGTCGGTGCCCTTGGTCAGCTCGTGCAGGTTGAGCGCGCCGTCGACCTTGGGGCGCAGCACCCGCTCGATCCGGTCGGCGGTCAGCCCGGTCACCACGCCGTCCGCGAGCACCCCGGCGGCATGCACGACCCCGACCAGCGGATGCCGGGCGGGCACCTGGTCGAGGGCGGCGGCGAGGCCGTCCCGGTCGGCGACATCGCAGGCGGCGACGGTGACCTCGGCGCCCAACCCGGTCAGTTCCGTGACCAGAGGGCCGGCGTCCTGTGCTCCCCTGCGGCTGGTGAGCAGAAGGCTGCGGACGCCGTACTCGGTCACCAGGTGCCGTGCGAGCAGCGATCCGAGGGTGCCGGTGCCTCCGGTGATCAGTACGGTGCCGCCGGTGAGGTCCGGTCGGGCGTTCCGCCCCGGGGTGACCCGGGCCAGTTCCGGTGCCTGGAGCCGTCCCTCGCTGATGCGGACATGGGGCCGTCCGGCCGCGACCACGTCGGCCAGTCGTGCCGTGGAGCGGGGGTCCCCGTCCGTCTCGACCAGCAGGAACCGTCCGGGGTGCTCGGACTGCGCCGACCTGACCAGGCCGCGCGCCGCCGCGTGGGCCAGGTCGTCACCACGGGTCAGCACCACGAGCGGGACCTCGGCCGGGAGGTCGGCCGCCAGCCAGTGCTGGAGGTGGGACAGCGTGTCGAGTGTCGCCGCCCGTACGTCGTCGCGTGCCGGGGTGCACAGGACCGCGTCGGCGTCGGCGAGTTCCACCGGGTCGAGGGGCACACCGAGGTGGTCGGTCCCCAGCAGGGCCCATGTCGGCGCGGGTGCCCGCGCCGGGTCGGGGAGTTCGGTCCACCGTGTCCGGTACGCCGAATTCGTCGGCACCGCGCCCGTCAGCTCGCGCAGGGCCACCGTACGGATGCCGAGGGTTCCATGGAAGAACGGTTCGCCGTCGGTGGTGGCGAGGGTGACGGTGAACTCGTCCTGACCGCCCGGTGCCAGGTGGGCGTAGGCGTGGGGGACGTGGCGGTCGCCGGCCCACACGTCCTGCCAGACGAAGGGCAGCCCGACGTGACCGTCGGGGCGCTTCTCGGTGAGGGCGAGGGCGTGCAGGGCGGCGTCGGCGAGGACGGGGTGGAGTCCGGGGCCGGCGAAGCCGCCGGGTGCCTCCTCGGGCAGCCGTAGCTCGGCGAACAGTTCTCCGCCGCGCCGCCACAGCCGGTGCACGGCCCTGAACGCGGGACCGAACTCGTAGCCGCGTTCGGCCAGCGAGGTGTAGTCGAAGGGGATCTCCTCGGCGTCGGGCGGAGGCAGTGGGGCGGTGAACGCCCCGGCCTCGGTCGGTGCTTCGGCGAGCACCCCGGTCGGGAGCGTCGGCCGGGCGGACGCGGCGTCCTGGACGGTGCCCCGGGCGTGGCGTCGCCACTGGCTGCCGGGCTGCTCGGTCCTGCTGAACACCTCGATCGTGCGCCGGGCCGGGTCCGCGACGACCTGGAGCTCCGCCGTGCCCTCCTGGGCCAGTGCCAGGGGCGCCTCGATGACCAGTTCGCCGATGCCGGTGCCTCCCGCTTCGTTCGCGCGGGGGGACCACCAGGTGCCGTGTGCGGCGCGCAGGGCGAGGTCGAGCAGGGCGGTGCCGGCCATGACGCAGGTGCCGTTCACCGCGTGGTCGGCCAGCCACGGCTGCTCGGTCGGTGCGAGACGGCCGGTGGCCACGAGCTCACCACTGCGGGCGGACTCGACGAACGTGCCGAGCAGCGGATGGCCGGTGCCCGTCCTGGCCGAGGCGGTCGTGCTGAGCCAGAACCGCCGCCGCTGGAACGGTGTGGTCGGCAGGGGTGTCGGCCGCCCGGCGCCGGTGGTGAGGCGTACCCCGTCCCTGCCCCGCGTGTACAGCCGTGCGGCGGAGGCCAGGAACCGTGCGGGGCCACCGTCGTCGCGGCGCAGGGTTCCGGTGACCACTCCGGTGGTGCCGCGGTCCTCCAGCGTCTGTTCCAGCTCGGAGGTCAGCACCGGGTGCGAGCTGGACTCCACGAAGACCCGGAACCCCTGGCCGACGAGTTCCTCGACGGCCGGGTGGAACCGCACGGGCTGCCGGAGGTTGCGATACCAGTACGCGCCGGTCAGCGTGGAGTCGCCGACCCAGTCCAGGTCCACCGTGGAGTACATGGGCACCGACGGCTCGGTGGTGCGCACCTCCCCCAGCCTGGCCGTCAGCTTCTCGTGCAGCGCCTCCACCCTCGGGCAGTGCGAGGCGTAACCGACACGGATGCGGCGGGCGTGCACGCCGTCCAGGGCGCACTCGGCGAGCAGCCCGTCGATCGCCAGGTCGTCACCGGCGACCACGGTGGTGGACGGGCCGTTGAACGCGGCGATCCAGAGCTGGTCCGGCCAGCGCTCCAGCAGCCACTCCAGCTGTGCGCGCGGCGCGGTCACCGACGCCATGCCGGCGCCGACACCGAGCTCGGCGATGACCTGGCTGCGCACCGCGACGATGCGGGCGGCCTCTTCCAGCGGCAGCGCGCCCGCGACGCACGCCGCGGCGATCTCGCCCTGGGAGTGACCGAGCACCGCGTCCGGTTCGACGCCACGGGAGCGCCACAGGGCGGCCAGCGACACCATCACCGCGAACAGCGCGGGCTGTACGACGTCCACCCGTTCCAGCCGGTCGGCGCCACCGGCCAGCACTTCGGTGAGCGACCAGTCCACGTGGGGGTCGAGCGCCCGTTCACAGGCGGAGATGGATTCGGCGAACACCGGTTCGCCCATCAGGCCGGTTGCCATGCCCGCCCACTGGGTGCCCTGTCCCGGGAAGACGAACGCCGTCCTGCCCTCCACGTCGGCCGTGCCGAGGACCACGTTCCGCGCCGGCTTCCCCTCGGCGACGGCCCGCACCCCGGCCAGCAGTTCGTCGTGGTCGCCGCCGACCACGACGGCGCGGTGGGTGAAGTGGCCGCGGGACACCGCGAGCGAGTGCGCGAGGTCCACCGGCGCGATGTCCCCGGCCACGGGGAGCAGTCGGGCCGCCCAGTCCCGCAGACGCTCGGGAGTCCTGCCGGACAACGTCCACGCGACGGCGGGCGGCTCATCGGCGGGCGGCTGATCCGCGGGCGTGGGCGCGGGTGTCCTCGGTGGCGCCTCCAGGATCAGGTGCGCGTTGGTGCCGCTGACCCCGAAGGAGGAGACGGCCGCGCGCGCCGGCCGGTCCCGCTCGGGCCACGGCATGCTCTCGGTGAGCAGCCGGACGTCTCCCGACGCCCAGTCGACGTGCGGCGACGGCTCGTCCACGTGCAGGGTCTTCGGCAGGGTGCGGTGCCGCATGGCCTGTACGACCTTGATCACGCCGCCGACCCCGGCGGCGGCCTGGGCGTGCCCGATGTTGGACTTCAGCGAGCCCAGCCAGAGCGGGGTGTCGCGGTCCTGCCCGTAGGTGGCCAGCAGCGCACCGGCCTCGATCGGGTCGCCGAGCCGGGTGCCGGTGCCGTGGGCCTCGACCACGTCCACGTCCGCCGGAGTCAGACCGGCGTCCCGCAGGGCGAGCCGTATCACCTCCTGCTGTGCCGTTCCGCTCGGCGCGGTCAGGCCGTTGGACGCTCCGTCCTGGTTCACCGCCGAACCCCGGAGCACGGCCAGCACCGGGTGCCCGGCGCGGCGGGCGCTGGACAGTCGTTCGAGGACCACCATCCCGACGCCCTCTGCCCAGCCGGTGCCGTCCGCCGCCGCGGCGAACGCCTTGCACCGGCCGTCCTCGGCCAGCGCGCCCTGCCTGCTGAACTCCACGAACGACCGCGGCGTCGCCATGACGGTCACACCACCGGCCAGCGCGAGCTCGCACTCGCCCCGCCGGATCGACTGCGCGGCGAGGTGGATGGCCACCAGTGACGAGGAGCATGCGGTGTCGATGGTGAGCGCGGGACCACGCAGCCCCAGCACATAGGCGATCCGCCCGGAGGCGACGCTGCCGGCCGTGGCCGTGCTGACGTATCCCTCCAGTTCGCGGGGCACCCGGTCCGGATCGGTGACGTAGTCCTGGTGCATCATCCCGGCGTACACCCCGACCCGCGCACCGCGCAGGGACGTCGGGTCGATGCCGGTGCGTTCCAGTGCTTCCCAGGAGGTCTCCAGCAGCAGCCGGTGCTGCGGATCCATCGCCAGCGCCTCACGCGGCGAGATCCCGAAGAACTCGGGATCGAAGTCGGCCACCTCACGGAGGAACCCGCCCCGCCGGGTGTGCGAGGTTCCGCCGCGGCCGGGGTCGGGATCGGACAACCGGTCGAGGTCCCAGCCCCGGTCGTCGGGAAACTCGGAGGAGGCGTGGACCCCGTCGGCCACCAGCTGCCACAGCTCGTCGGGGGAAGTGACCCCGCCGGGGTAGCGGCAGCCGATGCCGACGAGTACGACGGGATCGTCGTCGGATCCGGTGGCCGCGGCGGCCGTGGCCTGTGGCTCCGCCGAGCCGGTGAACTCGGGTGCGCCGGTGAGCTCGCCGTGCAGATACCCGGCGATCGCCCGTACCGAGGGATGGTCGAAGGCGAGCGTCGTGGGCAGGCGCAGCCCCGTGGCGGCGGCGATCCGGTCCCGCAACCGGACGGCGCCCACCGAGGTGAGCCCGTACTCACGCAGGGCCCGGTCCGGCTCGATACCACCGGTGTTGCCCAGCACCTCGGTGATCTCGCCCACGACGAGGTCGACGAGGGCCCTGTCGAGGTCGGTCCCGGTGAGTCCGGACAGGTCCGCCCTGGCCGGCAGCCGGTCGGTCACGGCGGCCGACACCGACCGCGCGGCCGCTACCAGTGTGCTGCCCGGCCGGCTCAGCGCGACGTCCACGGCGTTGCGGATCCGGTGGTCGGTCAGCCCTTCCGCCAGCACCAGGGTGGTGGGGGCGGACTCGTCGACGGCGATCGTCACGGTGGAGCCGGTGACGGTGACCGTGACGCCGTGCTCCGTGCCGTCCGGCCCCGCACGCCGGGCTCCGTGACCGGCCACGAGGTGCTGGGCGATCCGGTCCGCGAGTTCCCCGGCCTCTCCCGCCAGCGCCACCTCGCGGCCGGCGAGGGGACTGACCGCGGGCAGTGCGGTGCCCGGGAGCGGGGTCGGCTCACCGTCGGCCCCTATCAGGTGCAGGCCGTCGTGGTGGCCGGTGACCGCGAGCAGCCGGCCGGGCAGCTCGGCCAGCGGCTCGCGCGCGACCTTGCCGGTGGCCGTCCTCGGCAGCGCGGCCACGGCGCGGACCTCCACCGGCACCTTGAAGTAGGCGAGTTCCCGGCGGCACCGAGCGAACAGTTCCGCGCAGTCGACACCGTCGGGGCCGGGCACCACCATCGCCACCGGGACCTGGCCGAGCTCCTCGTCGTCCCGTCCCGTCACAGCGGCGTCGCGCACACCGGGCACCCCGGCGAGCACGGCCTCGATCTCGCTGGGATGGACGTTCTCCCCGCCCCGGATGATCACGTCGTTGCGCCGGCCGGTGATGAAGAGGTATCCGGCGTCGTTGCGGTGGGCGAGGTCGCCGGTGCGGTACCAGCCGTCGTGGATGGCCTTCGCGGTGGCCTCCGGCTGGTTGTGGTAGCCCAGCATGACGCTCGGGCCGCTGACCCAGATCTCGCCGACCTCGCCGGTCGGCACGTCGACGCCGGTGTCCGGGTCCACCACCCGCAGGCTCAGTCCGGGCACCGGCAGCCCGCACGAACCGGGCACCCGCTCACCGCCCGGCCACATGGTGGCCATCGGCCCGCTCATCTCGGTGCAGCCGTAGTTGTCGGTGAGCCGGATACCGAAGGCGGCCTCGAACGACTCGGCGAACGCGGCCGAGGTGACCGCACCGGCGATGATGCACACGCGCAGCGCGGGCAGCGTGAGTTGTTCCGCTTCGGCGGCCTGGACCAGGTTGTGGTACACCGTCGGCACGCCGACCAGGAAGGTGTAGGGCCGGGAGTTCAGTTCGCGGAGCACCTCGGCGGCGGAGAAGCCCGGGACCAGATGCGCCGAGGCGCCGACCGCGGTCACGGCCATCACGCACAGGTTGTAGCCGAAGGTGTGGAACAGCGGGAGCGGCCACAGCAGGGTGTCCGCCTCGGACAGACCGATGATCGGGGCGTAGCAGTTGGCGGCGTTCCACAACACGGCGCGCAGCGCGACCAGCACGCCCTTGGGGCGGCCCGTGGTTCCCGACGTGTAGAGCAGGTAGGCCGGTTCGTCCAGTCCGAGGTCGTCGCGGGCCGGGACGGCCGGTTCCCGGGTGACAAGGTCCTCGTACGACACCGCGTCCGGGTGGTCGCCGACCACGACGAGGTGCCGTGGTCCGGCCGGCAGCAGCGCGCGGACCTGGTCGGCGTGCGCGGTGTCGGTGATCACCGCGTGGGCGTCACTGTCGGTGAGCACGTGCAGGAGTTCCGCGTCGGAGGAGTGCGGGTTGACCGGCACGCCGACGCATCCGGCGCGGTTGACGCCGAGGTAGCTCTCCACCATCTCCACGCGGTTGCCCAGCAGGAGCACCACCCGCGCGCCCCGGGGCAGGCCGAGTGCGACCAGGTGGCCGCCGAGCCAGGCCGTACGCCGTTCCAGTTCCCCGTACGTCACGGCCCGCCGCTCGTCGGAGTACGCCACCTTGGTCCCGCGCAGCGCGGCATGCGCGCGCAGCAGTTCGGGCAACGGACGGATCAGATCGGCACGAGGTGTCGCGGACATGCCTGTCTCTTCTCTCGATGCGGTGATGAGAGGGCTCCTCTCACGGACTCGGCCGCGGCGAGAACGGCGCCTGAGCCGACGGACTCGACAGTGGTGTGGTTCTCGGGCGGCAGCATGAGCTCTCGGGCGGCAGCATGACGGCGAGCCGCTCCGCGGTCTCGCGCGCACGAGTTCTCGCTCAGCCTCTCGCTCTTGCTCTGGTCCAGCGGCGCGGGAACCGACCGGAGACCGCTCCCGGCCGACGGGGCCGAAGCGACGTCCCCCTGCCGCGTGTGCGGATGGACCGGCTGCTGTCCTCGTCGTGTGCGCGAAGGGAGGCAACGTCCTGCAGCATCAGATCTCTTGCCGTCCTTGGATGGAGAGTGGTCACCAGAGTCCTGACAGGAGATGGCCTGGCGCGTTCACATGTCATCCCGCCGTGCCGTAGGGCGGCACGGCAGAGCGCCCCGGCCCGTTCGGGTGTGCCCGTCGTACGTGCCGCACAGCGGCACAGGTGTTTTTCCGCAGGACCACGCATCCATGAGGCTGGAGCGTATGACGCGGACAACAGAAGCCCTGATCCCGAAGCTCCAGGAGTACGTGGCGGCGCACAGCACCGCGCCGGACGAGGTCCTTCGCGACCTCGCTGCCGAGACCGAGCAACTCTTTCCCGAGGACAATTTCATGCAGATCGGCCCCGAGCAGGGGGCGTTCATGACTCTCATCGCCCAGATCGCAGGGGCGAAGCAGGCGGTGGAGATCGGCAGCTTCACCGGCTACTCGGCCATCTGCCTGGCCCGCGGTCTACAGCCCGGCGGCACGCTGCTGGCGTGTGACATCAGCGAGGAGTGGACCTCGGTCGCCCAGCGGTACTGGAAGCGTGCCGGACTGGAGGACACGATCACACTCCGACTCGGACCGGCGCTGGACACCCTGCGGGCGCTGCCGGCGGAGCCGCAGTTCGACCTCGCTTTCATCGACGCCGAAAAGGAGGACTACGTCGACTACTGGGAGGAGTTGGTCCCGCGGATGCGTCCCGGCGGTCTGCTGCTCGCCGACAACACCCTTCACCACGGGCAGGTTGTCGACCCCGCGGCCAACGCCACCAACGTGCAGGGGATCCGCGCGTTCAACGCCCGTGTCCGCGATGACGACCGGGTGGAGCAGGTGCTCATTCCGATCGGAGACGGCGTGAACCTGGCCCGCAAGAAGTAGGCCCGGCGCAGAAGGCGGAGAGCGAGCGGACCGTACGGTCCGGAGGGACGAGGTTGCGGAGGGCGTCACCCCATGGGGGTGGCGCCCCGCTGCCCGGCACCGAAGTACAGGGCGGGAAGGGAAGCCGGCACAGCGTCAGGGAGGACGCCCAGGCTTGGGGCCGCAGGCTCGTGCAGCGGACGGGCACACGTTCGGGTCCGCTCGGGCATCTCCGCTGTCGAGCGGGTCGTGACGGGCCCAGACCGGCTGTCGCGCCGTCGGCACCCCCAGGAGCGAGGTGTCGTGCACCTGGGCCGCTGAGACCGGCAGGATGCGGGGCCGGCTCCGCGTGGTCGGAGCGAACTGGCTTCTGGACGACCGGGGAAGGCGCCGGGCATCGACGCGGCGCAGGCCAAGGTGCCCGATGCCCGGCGCTTTTCGCACGTCGAGCGCGCTCCGCGCCGGTCGCCGACCGGGCCATCGCGCCCGACGCACACGAGCCGCGGCGGCGTGGGCCGGCTGCGACGTGGCGATCCCTGCATTGATCGCCGGCCCCGGCCATCCCGCCGCCGCACGCCGGCCGCGCCATGGACTCGCTCGGGCCGGCCCGCCTGCCAGCCCGACGCTCAGGCCGGGAGCACCCGAAAGGGTGTGCTTCCCCCGCTGCCTGCCTGCTCTGCCTGCTCTGCCTGCTCTGCCTGCTCTGCCTGCTCTGCCTGCTCTGCCTGCTCTGCCTGCTCTGCCTGCTCTGCCTGGCAGTCGACGTCGTCCTCTCCGACACCACCAGCACCTGCTCCGCACCACGACGGTGCGAACTCGGCCTTGCACTTGTCGAAGACGGCCCGCAGCTGGGCAGGGCCCCGTCGAAGACCTCCTCTCCGATGGAAGACGCCCGTCTCGCCGAGCCGATCGCCGCGTCGGCCGGCGCCGGACCCGGACGCGGTGCTGCTGCCGCTGTCCCCGGTGCGCTACGAGAGCCGGGACCCGCTGGACGCCGTGACGGCACGGGCGTTCGCCGTCGCCTTCGGGCTCGGCGACACGACGGGGCTCGCGCGGTTCCGCCCGGCGCGGCGTACGGCGGACGACCGGGAGCCCTTGCGATGGGCGCCCGGTGCCGCAGCCGCATGCCTCCGTCCGGCCCGAGTGCGCCGGCGCGTCGGCCTCGGCACATGGCGCTGTACCCGGACGAGCCGGACGAAGGCGTCCCTGCTGTCCCAGGTTTCGGTGGAGCAGGTAGGTGCCTCCCGGAGCTCGTCGCCCAGGCCGAGCGCCGCAGCCCGGTCACGGCGGAGGCAGGGCACGGTGCCGTCGGGCGCCCTGCGCATGCCGAGCGGAGCGCCGGTTCGTGCGTGGCGGCTGCCTGGTGACCCCTGGTCAGCGGTGTGGGGCCAGGGCGGCTTCGAGACGGCCCACCAGGGTGAGGACGTCGGAGGGGGTGCCGACGGAGATCCGTATCCAGCCGGGCATGCCCATGTCGGTCGCGTCACGCACGTGAACCTGATCCGCGAGCAGCCGCCGGGTGACCTCGGACGCGCTCCCGGGAAGGTGCACGGTGACGAAGTTGGTCTGCGAGGGCAGGTAGGTGATGCCCAGCCGGTCCAGGCAACTGCACAGCGCCAGGCGCGCCGTGGCGATGCGGACCCTCGTCTGCTCCAGGAACGCCTGGTCCTGAAGAGCCGCACGGGCCGCCGCCTGCGCGAGCCGGTTCACGTGGTACGGCATGGCGTCCTGCACGGTCTCCATGCGGGAGACGACGTCGGGGCAGCCGATCAGCGCACCCACGCGCAACGAGGCGAGTCCGTACGCCTTGGAGAACGTCCGCAGCACACTGACGCCGCCGCCTTCCCGTGCCCACGGCAGCGCCGAGGTGAAGGAGTCGTCGGCGAACTCCGCGTATGCCTCGTCGAAGACGATGTGCGACCCGGTGGCGCGAGCCGTCTCACACAGACTCCGCACGGCGCCGGCGTCCAGGACGGACCCGGTGGGGTTGTGCGGGTTGCAGACGAAGACGAGGGCCGCGCCCTTGGCCATCTCCTCCATCAGCGCCGCGGGGCCCACGCGGTGGTGTTCGAGGGGGACCTGTACGACCCGCAGGCCCACGGCCGCCAGGCACTTCAGGTAACCCTGGTAGGTGGCGTCGTTGACCACCGCGCGGCCGGTGTCACGCAGCGCGAGGGCGAGCAGCATGATGATCTCGTCCACCCCGTTGCCGACGGCGACCCTGTCGGTGGTGACGCGGTGGTGAGCGGACAGGGCGTCGATGAGCGCGGTGTGCCGCGGGTCGGGGTAGCGGTGAACGCGCAACAGCTCAGCGCGTGCCGCTTCCACCGCCTTGGGGCTGGCACCCCAGGGGTTCTCGCTCCGGTGCAGCAGGAGCGGGGCGGCGGGAGCGTCCTCGGCGAGAAGGTGGGCGGTCGGTGTCCTGGTGCGCATCAGCAGCCCCTCTCACGCGGGGCCACCGGCTGGGCCGGCACGACCATGACGAAGGGGTTCGCCGGCCCGCGCTGCGCCGTGGGCGCGCCCAGCAGCTCGGGCAGCGATCGGACCAGGTCGGTCCGGTGTGTCGCGGACATGCCTACCCCTTCTCGCGATTCGGTCATGAGTGAGCTCCCGTCACTGATGCGTCCGGCCGTCCCGGCCGGCTGAGGAACGTGCGGAGTGGGGAGACGCGGTGCGGCGCCGCGTCGGGCGGGGCAGGCCGCCGGTCGCGTCCCCTGCTTCCCTGGGTCGATGGACCGGTTTCCGTCCCTGGCCGACGCGCGAAGACAGGCGCACATCTCATACCGCATCAGTCTCCTGCCGTCTGGGGACGGAGAACCTGCCACCGGGCTGCTCCAAGGAGATGACCTCGCGTGTTCACATGTCGTCCCCCCGTTCCGCACAGCGGCACGACAGGGGCAAGAGGCGGGCGGCCGGCGTGGTGGGACAGCCGGCCGGGATGCTCTGCGAGCGGCCCGCAGCGGGGCCGGACGCCTCGGCCCAGGAACGCGAAGCGGCTGATCGGGCCCGCCTGCCGTGCCGCGACGGCACGGCGGGCGGTGCGAGGTCTTCCGGCGGGGGCGTCAGAGGCCGAACTCCTTGTCGCGGGTCTCGGGCAGGGCGAGTACGCAGGCCAGGCTGATCAGGCAGAGGGTGCCCGCGTAGGCGCCGAGGACGAGCGGTGACTGCCAGTGGGAGTTCAGCCAGGTCGCCACCAGGGGGGCGAAGCCGCCGCCGAGGGTGTTGGCGAGGATGAAGGTCGCCGAGGCTCCCGTGTAGCGCAGCCGGGCCGGGAACAGTTCGGGCAGGAAGGCCGCCATCGGACCGAACATCAGGATCAGCAGGAGCAGTCCGACCGTGAAGGCCCCGCCGATGAGGAGCCCGTCACCGGTGCTCAGGGAGCCGAACATGGGCAGCACCCACAGCACGGAACCGGCGGCCCCGGCGAGGATCACGGGCCGTCGTCCCACCCGGTCGGCCAGCCGGGCGACCGGGATCGTCACAGCCGCGGCCGCGGCGGCGGCCACGCTGGCGGCGGCCAGCATCGTGCCCTGGGGGATACCGAGCGCCTTCGGGCCGTACGACAGGCTGTAGACGATCACCAGGTAGTAGACGGCCGAGCCGCCCACCGCCGCACCGACGCCGAGCAGCAGCCGCCCCGGGTACTCCCTGACCAGGGCGCCCAGCGGAAAGCGCGGGGCGGACGGCCGGGCCGTGACCGGCTTGTCGAACACCGGGGACTCCTCGACGCGGGTGCGCACCCAGAATCCGACGGCGATGAGCAGCGTGCTGAGGAGGAACGGCACCCGCCAGGCCCAGTCGGCGAAGGCTTCCCGGCCGAAGATCCCCATCGTGGGCAGGATGACGGCGCTGGAGAGCAGGAAGCCCAGCAGCGGGCCCATCTGGGGTATGGACGCGTACACCGCTCTGCGTCCCGGTGGGGCGTGCTCGGCGGCGAGGAGCACGGCGCCGCCCCACTCGCCGCCCATGCTCACGCCCTGGAGGAGACGGAGCGCGACCAGGAGCACCGGGGCGAGGACGCCCACCGTGCCGTAGGTCGGGAGCAGCCCGACGCCGACGGTGGCCACACCCATGAGGATCAGGGAGAGCACCAGGGCCCGTTTGCGGCCGAGCCGGTCGCCGATCGTCCCGAACAGTGCGACGCCGACGGGCCGGGCGAGGAAGGCGGCGGCGAAGGTGAGGAAGGCCGCCAGCGTCGACATGGTGGGGTTACCGGACGGGAAGAAGGCCGGGCCCAGGACGAGCGCCGCGGCCGTGCCGTACACGGCGAAGTCGTAGTACTCGATGGTGGTGCCGATGAGGCTCGCGGCGGCGATGCGGGAGACGTTCTTCCTGGCCTGGGGCGGTGGTGCGGGTGCGGGGACGGTGCCGACGGCTGTTTCGTCGCGGCTGGTCTCGGTCATGGAGCGGCTCACCTCCGGTCGACCCGGATCATGCGTGATCCGGACCACAGTGGGGTCTGTGCGGAGGACTGTAGGTGGCCGGAAACCGGTCGGCTCAGAGTCGTGCCGCCTCGTGGCACGGAGGCCGGGCACCCGCGATGCGCTGACATGAAAGCCTGTAATGCACAGGCAAATCGGCGTACTTCATCCGCCCCGCGGGCGAGCGGGACGGACGAGGTACGCGGAAGGGTCGGTCAGCCGCGCTCCCCGGCCACCAGGTCGAGCGCGATGTCGACGATCATGTCCTCCTGGCCGCCGACGAGCCCTCGCCGGCCGACCTCCAGGAGCAGCGTGCGGACGTCGACCCCGTACCGCTCGGCGGCGGCCTCGGCGTGGCGCAGGAACGACGAGTACGCGCCCGCGTAGCCGAGGGTGAGCGTCTCCCGGTCGACCTGGACGGGCCGGTCCCGTAGCGGCCGTACGAGGTCGTCGGCGGCGTCCTGGAGGGCGAACAGGTCGCAGCCGTGTTTCCAGCCCTGGAGGTTGGCGACCGCGACGAACGCCTCGATGGGGCAGTTGCCCGCGCCGGCGCCCTGGCCCGCCAGGGAGGCGTCGACCCGGGTGACGCCCTCCTGTACGGCGATCACGCTGTTGGCGACGGAGAGGGAGAGGTTTTCGTGCGCGTGGATGCCGACCTCGGTGGTGGGGTCCAGGACATCGCGGTAGGCGCGGACCCGCTCGCGCACACCGTCCAGGGTGAGTCGACCTCCGGAGTCCGTGACGTACACGCAGTGGGCGCCGTAGGACTCCATCAGCCGGGCCTGTGCGGCGAGTTCGGCGGCCGGAGCCATGTGGCTCATCATCAGGAAGCCGGAGACGTCCATGCCGAGGTCGCGGGCCTTGGCGATGTGCTGCGCGGAGATGTCGGCCTCGGTGCAGTGGGTGGCGACGCGCACCGAGCGGACGCCGAGGGCGTACGCGCGCTCCAGTTCGGCGATGGTGCCGATGCCGGGCAGGAGCAGGGTGGTGAGGGTGGCGCGGGTGAGGTGTGCGGCGGCGGCCTCGATCCACTCCCAGTCGGTGTGGCTGCCCGGCCCGTAGGTGACGGAGCCGCCGGCCAGGCCGTCGCCGTGGGCGACCTCGATCGCGTCGACCCCGGCGGCGTCGAGGGCGGCGGCGATGCGGCCGACGTCCGCCGGGTCGATGCGGTGCCGGATGGCGTGCATGCCGTCGCGCAGGGTGACGTCCTGGATGTACAGCTTGCGGGTCATGGGCGGGCCTCCGCGAGGGCTGCGTCGCGCCGGGCGATGGACTCGGCGACCTGGAGGGCGGCGGACGTCATGATGTCGAGGTTTCCGGCGTACGCGGGCAGGTAGTGGGCGGCGCCCTCGACTTCGAGGAACACCGAGACCCGGGTGACGGCGGGGCCGGCGTCCGGCGGCAGCAGCGTGTGCACCGGTTCGGTGGGATCCACGGGGGTGAACTGCACCTCCTGCTTGAGCCGGTAGCCGGGAACGTAGCCGGCGACGCGCTCCGCCATGGCCGCGATCGACTCGCGGACGGCGTCGTGGTCGGCCTCCCCGATGAGGCAGAAGACCGTGTCCCGCATGATGAGCGGCGGCTCCGCCGGGTTGAGGACGATGATCGCCTTGCCGCGGGCCGCGCCGCCCACGGTCTCGATGGCGTGGGAGGTGGTCTCGGTGAACTCGTCGATATTGGCCCGGGTACCGGGGCCGGCCGACCGGGAGGCGATGGAGGCCACGATCTCCGCGTAGTGGACCGGGGTCACCGCCGACACGGCCGCCACCATGGGGATGGTGGCCTGGCCGCCGCACGTCACCATGTTCACGTTCGGGGCGTCGAGGTGGGCGTCCCCGTTGACCGGCGGCACGACGAACGGGCCGATCGCGGCAGGGGTCAGGTCGATGAGCCGCTTGCCGTACGGGGTGAGCCTGGCGGCGTTGGCGAGGTGTGCCTTGGCGGAGGTGGCGTCGAAGACGATGTCGATGTCGGCGAATCCGGGCAGTGCGATGAGGCCGTCGACACCCTCGTGGGTGGTGGGGACCCCCAGCCGGGCGGCACGGGCGAGCCCGTCGGACGCCGGGTCGATGCCGACCATGGCACCCATCTCCAGGGTGTCCGACAGGCGCAGGATCTTGATCATCAGGTCGGTGCCGATGTTGCCCGACCCGATGACGGCGGCCTTGGTTCTCTTCACACGTCCCTCTTCTCGAACTTCTCGGAGAATGCGGCGGCGACCGTGCCCAGCGGTCCGATCTCGGCGTGGATACGGCTGCCGGGCGGTGCCGGGACCATGGGGCCCAGCGCCCCCGACAGGACGACCTGCCCGGCCCGCAGCGGGTCGCCGTACGCCTGGGCCGTGCGGGCGAGCCAGGCCAGGGCGTTGAGCGGGTCGCCGAGGCAGGCGGAGCCCGCGCCCTCGGAGACCGGCTCGCCCTCGGCGTACATCCGCATGGTGACCTCGCGCGGCTCGAACGCGTCGAGGGTGAGGCGGCGGTCGGCCAGGACGTACAGGCCGCTGGAGGCGTTGTCCGCGATGGTGTCGGTGAGCCGGATGTCCCAGTCGGAGACCCGGCTGTCCACGATCTCCAGGGCCGCGACGGCGTACTCCACGGCGGCGCGGACACGGGCGGCGTCGAGTACACCGTCGGCCAGGTCGTCCCCCAGCACGAAGGCGATCTCGGCCTCGGCCTTCGGCTGGAGCAGCCGCTCGGAGGGGACCTCCGTCTCGGCCGAGACGTCCATGTCGGCGAAGAGGACGCCGAAGTCCGGCTGGTCCACACCGAGTTGGCGCTGCACGGCGGGCGAGGTGAGGCCGATCTTGCGGCCGACGACGACCGCGCCGGCGGCCAGCCTGTGGCGGGTCAGCTCCTGCTGGACGGCGTAGGCGGCGTCGATGTCCCGCTCGCCCAGCAGGTCGCGGACCGGGGCGACGGGACGGCCCTCCTCCGACGCGGCGATCAGCCGGGCTGCCGCCTGGGCGACCGTCTTCCGGTCGGCTGTCATGCGGTCACCTCCCCTGCGCCGTGGCCACGGCGAATCCGGCGATCCACGCGGGGATCGGCTCGTAGAAGCGGGAGGTCATCTCGTACGGCCCGGTGGCCGCGAGCGAGGCGAAGGCGGCGATCCAGGCGCGGACCTCGTGGGCGGAGCCGCCGCCCTCCTCGGCCATCGCCGCCACGGTCCAGGAGTCGAACTCCGCGAGTTCGCCCTTCTCCAGGTGGTCGAGGAGCCGGTTGTCCCAGGCGGGGTTGATCGGAATCATCGAGGTGGTGCCGGCGGCGTACTCCTGTCCGGCCCGGACCACCCGCTGCTCGCCCTTGGCGCGCTGCTCGGGGGTCGGCGGGTGACCTTCGATCAGCGCGTCGGCGACCCTCGGGGGCGCACCGTCCAGGACCGGTACGGGCGGGTCGTGGGAGAGCCCGCCGGAGGCCAGGAACAGTGTCCTGCGGTCGAGTTCGGCGGCGGCCTCGCCGAGCGCTCGGCCGAGCGCCCGGACACGGGCGACGGGGCCGAGGGGCGTGGCCACACCGTTGACGAAGACGGGCACCACCGGCACCCGGTCGATCCCGCCGAAGAGCACTTCCAGAGGCTGGGCGAAGCCGTGGTCGACGGTCATCCGGGCCGAGACCGTCAGGTCGATCCCCCGGTCGAGGGTGCCCTGGGCCAGCGCCTTCGCGGCGGCGGTGTCGACCGAGAGCGGGCCCGCCGAGGTGCCGAAGTCACCTACCGCGTGGGCCTCGGTGGCCAGGCAGAACGGCGGCATCTCCTTGTAGAAGAAGCCGTTGTAGTGGTCGGGGGCGTAGAGGACGACCAGCTCCGGGTCGTAGGCACGGATGAACTCCCGGGCGCCCTCCACCGCTTCGTCGACGCGGGCCAGGACGTCGGGGGCGGGGTCGTTCCTGCCGATGAGGGGTGAGTGGGACAGCCCAACGGCTGCTGCGGTCATGGTCGTTCCCTACTTCTGGCGGGCTTCCGGGCGGGCCGGGCCCGGCGGGTGGATGACGAGCTTCCCGGTGAGACCGCCGTCGAGCATGAGCTGGAAGCCCTTGTGGATCTCGGTGAGCGGAAGCGTGCGGTCGATGACCGGGCGGACACCCGTGGCGTCCATCAGGCGCAGCAACGCGACCAGTTCGGGGCGGGTGGCGCCCGTCGAGCCGAGGATGCGCTGCTGGAGGTAGAAGATCCGGCCGAGGTCGGCCGGCGGGTTCGCGCCGCTGGTCGCACCCGCGATGACGACGGTGCCGCCGGGGCGCAGCGCCTTCAGCGAGTGCGCCCAGGTCGCCTCACCGACCGTCTCGATGACCACGTCCACTCGTTCGGGCAGCCGCTCACCGGGGGCCACGGCGGCGCGGGCGCCCCAGGAGACGGCCTCCGCGCGCTTGTCGGCGCTGCGGCTGGTGGCGTAGACGACGGCGCCGGCGGCCACCGCGAGCCGGATCGCGGCGGAGGCCACACCGCCGCCCGCGCCCTGCACGAGCACCCGGTCGCCGGGGGTGATGCGGGCCTGGGTGAACAGCATGCGGTAGGCGGTGGTCCAGGCGACCGGCAGGCACGCGGCCTCGTCGAAGGAGAGCCAGGCCGGCTTGGGCACCAGGTTGCGGGTGGGGACGATCAGGTACTCCGCGAACGCCCCGTCGTGCCGCTCGGACAGCAGCGCGCGGTCCGGGTCGAGTGTCTCGTCGCCGCCGCCCGCGTCGGGGTCGCCGATCACGGGGTGGACGATGACCTCGTTGCCGTCCTCGTCATAGCCGGCCGCGTCGCAGCCGAGGACGATCGGCAGCCGGTCCGGGGGGTGTCCCACCCCTCTCAGCGTCCACAGGTCGTGCATGTTCAGCGACGAGGCCACGACGCGGACGCGTGACCAGCCGGGCCGCGGGGCCGGTTCGGGATTGTCGCGCAGCACCAGACCCGACAGCGGGTCGGTGGCGCTCTGGGAAATGGCGGTTGCAGCAAGCACACGTCAACCGTCGCCCGGTCTGCCGATCTGCCCCTAGCGGGTGTGCCGCTGGGCAGCACGAAGGGTCTCCACGCCGCGCACGGCAGCGGGCCGGAAGCGAGGTGGTCACGGCTTCCGGCCCGCTGCGGCAGAGGGCTCGTCTCAGTGGGGCATGTCGTCCAGCGCCGTGGACAGCCCGGCGATGCCCGGGGGTTCGGCCGCGAACAGCACCACCGCGCCCCCGGGCAGGTCCGCCTCGGCGATCCGACGGAAGCCGCCGTCCTCCAGGACTCGCTGCGTGCGCAGGTCACCCTCGTCGGGCGCGGCGACGACACGGCGGCAGCGCGGGTCGACGGCGAACAGGGCCGGGGTGAGCGCACGCAGCAGTCCGGCGGCGGAGTCCGGCGCGGACCCGTCGAGCCCTACGACGACGTCGTGAGCGCCCATGGGGTACGCGGCCCGCAGCGGGTGCTGCCAGACGCGCTGGACGTGCACGGGGAATTCCTCCGGCACGTCACCACGGGAGGCCAGGTACCTGTGCGCGGCCGGGCCGGACGGTGCGCCGGTCCGCTTCAGGACCCAGCCGCCGTCGAGGGCGGGCACCGGCGGCATGGGCGCGGTGTCGGAGAGAGCGGTATCGGAGAGAGGGGCCACGGCGCCGCTCCTGAGGATGTGGGTCGGAGAAAGCCCCGGCACCGGTGTGCCGGGGCTGTGGTGTCAGGCGGTGGGGACGGTCAGCTGTGCGGTCACCCAGCGGCGCAGTTCGGGCTTGTCCAGCTTGCCGCTGCCGTTGCGCGGCAGCCGTTCGACGACCCGCACTCGGGTGGGCAGCTTGTAGCGGGCCAGGTGGCGGCCGGTGAACTCGCGTATCTCCTCGACCGTGGGCTCCGCGCCGGGCGCGCAGGTCAGAACGGCCAGGACGGTCTCGCCCCACTTCGGGTCCGGTACGCCGACGACGGCGGCCTCCACGACGTCCGGGTGCTCCACGAGGACCCGTTCGACCTCCGCGGGGTAGACGTTCTCACCACCGCTGATGATCATGTCCTTGAGCCGGTCGACGATGTAGTAGAAGCCGTCCTCGTCCCGGTAGGCGATGTCGCCGGTGCGGAACCAGCCCCGGTCGTCGAACGCCGCCCGGGTGGCGTCCGGGTTGTCCCAGTAGCCGGCGGCCACGTTGGGACCGCGGACGCAGATCTCGCCCTGGGTGTCGGGTTGGTCGATCTCGGCGCCGGTGGCCGGGTGGATCAGCCGGATCTCGGTGTACGGCATCGGGAGCCCGGCGGAACCGGTCCTCTCCGACGTCAGCCTGGCCGGCAGATAGGTCGCGAAGGGAGCCGTCTCGGTCAGCCCCCACGCCTGCTGGAGCGGCACGCCCATCGCGCCGTAGTCCCGGATCAGCTGGGGTGGCACCGGGGCGCCGGCGACGATCGCGGAGCGCAGGGCGCTCAGGTCGGCCTCGGCGAACCCGGCCGTCCGCGCGAGTGCCGTGTACATGGCAGGAACGGCGAAGAAGGTGTTCACCCGGTGCCGGACGAGGTCCTCCAGACAGCGGGCGGGGTCGAAGGCCCGGCGCAGGATCACGGTGCCGCCGCGCACCAGGGTGCGCAGGGTCAGGGCGTTGAGGCCGCCGATGTGGAACAGCGGGGCGACGGCCAGGTTCACGTCGTCGGCGCGGGTGTCCACGACGGCGTCGACGTTGACCGCGTTCCACCACAGGTTGCCGTGGGTGAGCATGACGCCCTTGGGCCGCCCGGTGGTTCCCGAGGTGTACATCAGAGCCGCGAGGTCGCCGTCGTGCAGGGCGACGGGTTCGCGTACGGGGCGGTGCGCGCCCCGCAGCGCGGACAGCGGCGTCCACTCGGGGCCCGCTTCCCGCGCGGCGGGGCACTCGGGGTCGGTGTCGACGAGCAGCAGGCTGCGGGCGGGGATGTCCGCCCGTACGGACGCGACGAGTTCGCGGTGCCCCTCCTCGACGACCAGGGTGTGGGCCCCGCAGTCGTTCAGGATGTGCTGGACCTCGTCGGCGGCCAGCCGGAAGTTGACCGGGACGAAGACCGCGCCCAGATGGGCCGCGGCGAACAGGGTCTCCAGGAAGGTCGTGCTGTTGAGGCCGAGGTACGCGATCCGGTCTCCGCGCCGCAGCCCGCGCTCGGACAGCCCGGCGGCGAACTCCCGCACCCTGCGGCAGAGTTCGGCCGCGGAGACCTCGTGACCCTCGTAGATCACGGCGGCGGGACCGGGGTACAGGGCTCTTCGGTAGAGCGCGGCGGCGGGACTGATGTCGACGGCGGCCATGGCGTCGGCTCCTTACGAGGACTACGGGTGGGGGTTCACCGGTGCCGGGTCACAGACCCGAACCGCCGGCGGGCGAACGGAAACCGCGCACGGCGATACCGCCGTCGGCGGGGATCACGGCTCCGGTGACGGTGGAGCTGTCGGTGCGGGAGGCGAGCAGGACGTAGGGGCCGGTGAAGTCCTCCGGCTCGACGCTGGAGTCGTACAGCGGGATCAGCGGCGGTGCCTTCTCGCCCGCGGCGGCCTCGGCCGCCTCGTTCTTCGCGAAGGACGAGGCGAGGGTACGGCCCTCCAGGCCGAGGCTCGCGGGGCCGCGCAGCTGGGTGCGCATCCCGCCGACGGCCACCCCGTTCACCCGGACCTTCGGTGCGAGTTCGAAGGCGAACTGGCGCAGCAGCCCCAGGCAGGCGTGTTTGCTCGCGGTGTAGAGGGAGCCGCCGCCGTCGGTGTGGAAGGAGGCGTTGGACAGGGTCATCACGATGTTTCCGCGGGTGGCGACCAGCTCGCGCCAGGCGGCCTCGACGGCCAGCACGTAGCCCTTGACGTTGATGGCGAAGAGCTCGTCGAACGCTTCGGCCAACTCCTTGCCGTTCAAGCGGGTGACGCTGCGGTGGTAGTCCCAGATGCCCGCGTTCGGCACCAGCACGTCCAGCTTGCCGAAGTGTTCCACCGTGGCGTCGACCGCCCGGTGCATGTCCTCCGGGCTGCGGACGTCGCCGGTGAGCGGCAGCACACGGTCACCGAGTGCGCCGGCGGCGCGCACCACCTCCTCCACCTGCGCGGCGCCCCGGCCCAGGACGGCGACGCGGGCGCCTTCGGCCAGGTAGCGCAGGGCGACGGCCCGGCCGATGCCCGAGCCTCCCCCCGTGACGAGGGCTACGTCGCCCTCCAGCCAGCCCCTGCCCACGATCAGTGCTCCTTGAGGAAGTCGGTGACCAGACGCTCGAACTCGGCCTGCCGTTCCAGCTGCACCCAGTGGCCGCAGCCGCCGAACACATGCAGTTGGACGTCCCGGATCTGCTTGAGCATCACCTGTGCTCCGTCCAGAGTGATCGTCCGGTCATCGCGCCCCCAGAGCAAGAGGGTCGGCGCCTTGATCCGGTGGACCTGCTGCCAGAGCGGGTCCATCCCGTGCCGTTTCGCGAAGGCCGCGTTGTAGCGGTGGTAGAAGGCGATGTGGGATTCGTCGAGGGACGCCTCGTAGCGGGCCTGGGCGGTGTCCGCCCAGCGGCGCGGCTCGGCGGTCATGACGCCGATGAAGTCCCGCATCTTCTTCAGCGTCGGCCCCTCGCCGTTGTAGTAGCGGAACATCGCCTTCTGGCCCTCGGTGGGGGTGGGGCCGAAGGGGAGCCAGCCGCCGCCCGGTGCCATGAGGACCAGCTTCTCCACCCGGTCCGGGATCGCGAGTGCGGTGGCGATGGCCGCGGCGCCGCCGAGGCTGTTGCCCAGCAGGTGGAAGCGGTCGATGCCGAGCGCGTCCAGGGTCCGCACCAGCGCGTCCACGGTGATCTCGGTGATGCTGCGGGCGTCCAGTTCCTCCTCCGTGGGCCGATAACTCCCGCCGAAGCCGGGCTGGTCGGGGAGGATCACCCGGAAGTGCCGGGTGAGCGCGGGCAGGTTCTGGTGGTAGTTGGCGACCGCGCTCGCGCCGGGGCCGCCGCCGTGCAGCATGACGAGCGCCGGGCCGGCGCCGCTCTCGCTGACCGCGATGTCCCCGAGCGGGGTGTGCACCTGGTGCTCGACCAGCTTGGGCTCTTCGGTCTCGGTAGGGGACACGTGGGTTCTCCGGTTCACAGGAAGGTGCTGATGTTCTTGGCGAGCAGGACGTTCTGGTCGAGCAGGATCGTGCGGCGTGCGATCAGCAGGCGTCCGTCGTCCGGGGCGCGGCGCAGCAGGTCGGTGCGACCGCCCGCGTAGAGGTCGACCTCGCGTTCCAGGCGGTTGCGGTAGCAGAGGAAGGACGACTCGGCGATGTACTCGCCCGGTTCGCCGGACGCCTGGATCATGACGTTGGTGATCAGGTGCCGGGTCCGCGACGGCGGGTCCTCCGCCCAGGCCATACCGGAGTCGAACCGGCGTATCCGCCAGGCCAGGCTGGCCTTGGTCTCGTCGAAGATCGCCACCTCGCCGGGCGCCCCGTCGGCCAGGGCCTGCTGACGGCGCAGCCGGTTGGTGCGCACCGGTGCCCAGTAGTGGAGGTCGTCGGTGAACAGCTCCAGCCAGTCCGCGTAGCGGTGCTGGTCGAGGAGTTGCGCCTCGCGACTGTAAAGGCGTTGTGCTTCGAAGTGGAGCCGGACGTCGTCGTACGCACCGGGCGCGTCCGCTGTCTGCTCCTGGGTGTGGGTGCTCATCGATGGGTCCTCCTGCGGGCCGCGCGGGATGAGCTCAATTCCAGCGCGGGGTACGGGGTGCGGGGAGCGGGTGTGCCGGTGGACGGCACGGCGGGGTCCGGCGGCCGCGGGCCCCGCTCGACCCGGCGCGCACGCCCCGGCCGGAGCGGGCCCGGTCGGAGCCGGGCCCCGGCGCCGACGGGTTGTCAGCGCTTGAGCAGACTCCGCAGATCGGTGCTCTCGTCGGCGAGTTCGGCCGGGTCGACGGGGATGCCCCGGTCGACGATCCTGCGGACCACCTTGATGTCGCGGGTGCGGTCGATCGCCGCGGCGGCCACCACTCGTTCGTCGCGCAGGCCGAAGGTGAGGAAGGCGCCGCTTTCGACGGTTCCGCGCAGCACGGTCCGCTCGGCGTCCGCCATGGTGCCGATCGCCTCCAGGCGGGTGCCGTACCGGTCGGACCAGAACCAGGGCGCGCCCGCGTCGGTACCGGGCAGCCCGAGGATGCCGCGCCCTGCGGCCTCGCCGTCGCGCTGGGCGGCCTCCCAGTGTTCGTGCCGTGTCCGCCGGCCGACTCCGCGGGCGACATCACCGATGGCGTAGACGGCGGGGTGCGAGGTGCGCCGGTTGATGTCGACGAGGACGCCGTCGTCGACCCGCAGTCCGGCCGCCTGGGCCAGTTGCGTGGCGGGGCGGATGCCGATGCCGACCACGATCGTGTCGACGGCCACCGTTCCGCCGTACCCGGACAGGCCGAGCACGAACCGCCCCCCTCGGCGCTCGACGCGTTCGACGCCCGCGGTGATCACGTCGATGCCCTCGGCGCGGTGGCGGTCGTGCAGCACCGTCGCGATGTCGTCGCCGACGGCCGCTGCGAGCGGCACCCGGACCGGATCGACGAGGGTGACCCGGCAGCCGAGGGTCATGGCCACGGCGGCGGTCTCGGCGCCGATCAGCCCGGCGCCGACGACGGCCACCCGGGCCCCGGGCAGCAGCCGTTCGCGCAGCCGCAGGGAGTCCTCCCAGGTGCGCAGCAGGCGGATCTCGGGGTCGTCGCCGCCGGGTACGGGCAGCGCGCGGGGCGTGCCGCCGGTGGCCAGCACGATCCGGTCGGCCGTCTCCACCGCGCCGCCGGCCAGTTCGACGCCGCCCGACCGGGGGCGGATCGCCCGCACGACGGTGCCTTCTCGGAGCCGGACGCGCTGGTCGTCGTACCACTGCTCGGGGCGCAGCAGCACGTCCTCGCGGCGGTCCTTGCCGAGCAGGACGTCCTTGCTGAGCGGGGGGCGATCGTACGGCAGGCCCTGCTCGGCCGAGTACAGCACCAGGTCACCGTCGTAGCCATGGGCACGCAGGGTGTCGCAGGCGGAGACGGCGGCGAGTCCGGCGCCGACGACGGCGATCCGCTGGGGCGCCCTCATCCGGTGGCTCCCGTACCGGGGTACACCCAGATCGCGTCGTCGCGGACCTCGACGCGGTGGACGGCGACGGGGAGGGTGGCGGGCATGCACTGCGGCTCGCCGGACTTCAGGCAGAAGCGGGCGGCGTGCAGCGGGCATTCGACCTCGCCGTTCTCCACCCAGCCCTCCGCCAGTGACGCCTGGCCGTGGGAGCAGGTGTCGTCGAGGGCGTAGTAGGCGCCGCCGTCGTGGAAGACGGCGATGTCGGCGCGGTGTCCGGTGGCCTCGGCGGGCACCTTCAGCCCCTCACCGTCCTCGATGTCTCCGACGGCGGCGACCTGGATGCCGGTGGTGGTGTCGCTCATGAGGTGGTGTCCTTCTCGGGCGTCTCGGGTGTCCCGGGGGTCTCGCGTTTCTCGGGCGTCTCGCGTTTCTCGGGCGTCTCGTGCCAGGCGGGGGTGTTCATCAGGTCCCGCCAGCGGGTGTAGAAGCCCCGGGCGGCACCGTCGGAGTAGAGGCGCCCGGTGGTGCCGGGGTGGACCCCGTCCTGCTCCTGGAGCCCCAGTCCCATCTGGTAGTTGAGGGTGATGGAGCCGGACATGAAGCCGTGGGCGGTGGCCTGGCACTCCGACCAGTTCTCGCCGTCGTCCTGCTCGAAGATGCCCGTGGGTCCGAACGTCCGCAGGTTGTACAGCCGTTGGGCGTCCTTGACCTCGTCGGGCATCGACTTGTCGACGAGGGTCCAGGCCCAGACCTCCATCCGGTCGGGCCCCTTGGGGTGCCAGACCCGGATGGAGCCGTTGACCGGGAGGTAGGAGAAGTTGGGGAAGACGGTGGCGTGGCCGGTGGTCATCGGCCCCTCGACCCGGCTGTCGCCGAGCCGTTCGCGCAGCGCGTCGTAGTCGTACCAGTCGTGTACGACCCGGTCGTCGAAGCGGCTCTTGGGATGGACCGGGAAGCCGTGACCGTGACCGAGCGGGTCGGTGTACTGCCGGCCCGGGGTCTGCACGATCTCCGTCTTGGGGCCCCTGCCGTTCGGGGACATGACCATGAGCGCGGAGGCATGCGAGATGTTGACGTGGTACCAGTCGGAGGCGAACTGCTCGGCGGCGAGCTTCCAGTTGCCCTCCAGGACCCACTTGTGGACACCGCCGACGACCTCGGTGCCCTCCGGGTCGCGGTCGAGCATGGCGTCCATGTACCAGGTCATGCCGCCGAGCGCCTCGACGAGCGGGGGCGCCTCGGGGTTCCAGGTGGCGAAGATCAGGCCCTTGTAGGTGTCGAGCTGCGCGACCTCGACCAGACCCCAGCGGTCCTGCTCGAAGTGGTCCGGATAGTCGTCCCGGTTGGGAACGTTGACCAGCTTGCCCGAGGTGTCGTACGACCAGCCGTGGTAGCTGCAGGTGAACGCCTTGGTGGCGCCCGCGTCGGCGCGGCAGACCCGCATGCCGCGGTGGCGGCAGGCGTTGAGGAAGGCACGGATCCTGCGGTCGCGGCCCAGGGAGACGATGACCGGGTCCTCGCCCATGTACGTCGTGAAGAAGTCGCCGGGTTTCCGGAACTGGCTCTCATGGGCGAGGAACAGCCAGCTCGGTGCGAAGACGCGGCGCAGTTCCTGCTGGTACAGGGCCTGGTCGCCGAAGATGGTGCGGTCGACGAGCCCGTTGTCCAGGTCGAAGTACGCGCTCACGTCGACGGACGGGCGCGGGATGCGGGCGAGACGATCCATCGGCCGCTCGGGCGGGGATGTCATCGGTGGACCTCCTCGGCGTGGTTCGGGTCGAGGCGGCGGAGCGATGGGCTCGGTCGCACGGCGGCTGTCCGTTCTGTCGGTTCGTGGTCGGGGGGGCGTCGGGCCGGCTCAGGGGGTGTGGCGCGTGACGGCACGGACATCCGGGGGGCGGCCGGGGCCGGGGGCACCCCCGTGTCGGCCGAAATCCCGTCGTCCCGTGGGTCGTTGGCTGCGGTGATGTCGCGGCACGGGTCCAAGGAGACGCCGGACGGGGAGGTTCGGCCCAGTCGGCGTGCCGGGATACGGCACGCCGAGATGTCCCGGTCGGTGCGCCGTCCGGCCCGTTTACAAGCCCGAAACGGTCTTCTATGTTGGACGTGCGTCCACTTTGATGGCACCATCTGCCACTGTTCCGGGAGCCCCCCATGCCAGTTCACTCCCCCGCGCCCGAGCGCACCGACGCCCTGCCCCCCAGCGCGACCCGGGCCCTGTCGGATCAGCAGACCGCGGTCGACAAGGCGCTCGTCCTGCTCAAGTCGCTCGCCGAACAGGACGGGGAGATCGGGGTGAGCGAGCTGGCCCGCCGCAGCGGCCTCACCAAGTCGACGGCCTTCCGGCTGCTCGGCATACTCCAGCGCAACGACATGGTCGAACGCGTCGGCAGCGACTACCGGCTGGGCACCCAGCTCTTCGACATCGGCACCCGTGTGTACGGGCAGACCTCGCTGCAGTTGCGGGAACGGCTGCTGCCGCACCTCGCGGACCTGTACGTGCTGACGCACGAGACCGTGCACCTCGCGGTGCTGCACAACACGGACATCGTGTACGTCAACAAGATCCACGGACACCGCGCGACCCGCTCGCCCTCCCGCATCGGCGCCCGGCTGCCCGCGTACTGCACCGCCGTCGGCAAGGCCCTGCTGGCCTTCGACCACGATGCCGCGGAGGCCGCGGTGTCGGCGGGGCTGCCGCAGCTGACCGAGTACACCATCACCGACCCCGCGGCCTTTCACGCCGAACTGGGCCACATCCGGCGCACCGGCATCGCGTACGACCGTCAGGAAGCCGCCTACGGCCTCACCTGCGTCGCCGTACCGATCATGGGGCCCGTCGGCAGACCGGTTGCCGCGTTCTCCGTCGCGGGCGCCGAGCACCGCTTCGACCGGGCCCGCTTCGCGCCGGCGCTGCGCAGGGTCGCCTACGAGGCGACGCGGGCCGTCGCGGCGTTCACCAAGGCGCAGCGGGGCACGGCCCTGGTCTGACCGGGGCGGCGCCGGTCAGCGCGGGGCGTCTCCGTGGGTGCGCACGGAGGTCGACGTCCCGGGCTGTACGCGCGGCACACTGACGACGATGTGCACCAGGCTCTCGCCCTCCAGGGACTCGTAGGTGTGGGGGCGGTCGGCCGGATAGCGCACGAAGTCACCGGCGGACAGCTCCACCGGGCTGTCCGCCGGTCCCACCCGCACGCGGCCGCTGATGACGTAGAGGTGCTCCAGCGTGCCGACCGGGTGGGACTCGGCCAGCCGGGTCGCACCGCCCCGTTCCTTGACGCGCACCAGGTAGTTCTCGATGACGCCCGAACCGTAGACGTGGTCGAGGGCCCGGGACGCGTACCCGTCGTGTTCGTTCCAGACGACGTCGGCACCGCGCTGGACCGCCATCACCTGCTCCCGCTCGGCCACCAGCCTGGTCACGGGCACCCCCAGCGCCGTGGAGATCGAGAACAACGTGTCCACCGTGGGATTGCCCGCGCCCTGCTCCAGCTTGGACAACGTCTGCTTGGCGAGCCCGGCCTGCCGGGCCAGCTCGGCCAGGGACAGGCCCCGCTGTTCTCTGAGAAGCCGCACATTCCGCGCGACCACATAGTTTCCTGAGGACACGACACCACTTTAAGCGGGCGAGTCGCCGCTCGGACACCGGTCCGGCGGCACCACCGTCTCGGTCGACGGTGCCGCTCAAGTCGGGGGCGCGGGCGGCCCGAGCAGCGGAAGGAAGGCGCCGGCGCGGCCGGCTACGGTGTCCGGTCCAGGCCCGCGCGTTCCAGTGCCCTGGTCATGGCGGGCCGATCCAGCTCACGCCAGTCGGGTTCGTTGACGAGGGACATCAGCAGGTCGGGCGGGAGCCGGTGGTTCTCGGCGTGCGTCAGCAGGGTCTCGGCGTCATCGGCCGGCAGGGCGCCGTGGTCCTCGTCGCCGATCGTCCTCAGCACGTCCTTCCGGTCCACGAAACGGCTCATGCCGCAGTCGAGTCCGTCGTCATGGAGGGTCGCCGGGTACGGGGCCCGTGCCCAGGCGCCGTTCTCATACCAGTAGACGCAGCCCAGCTGCCAGCCCTTCAGCAGGTCCTGCAGCGACTCGTGCGGGAGCCAGTCGGGGGCGCCGGCGAGCATGTCGACCGGCGGTTCGTGCCACTTGGTCCCGCTCGACTCGTCCTCGCCGTAGAGCACGTACCGCCCCGCGCCGCGCTGTGCGAAGGTCCACCAGGTGCAGCCGGAGTCGTCCAGGTGGAGTCCCTCGTCGTCCACCCAGGTCCCGGTGCGGTGATGGCCCTCCCGCTCGTCCGCCGTGGTGGCCTCCAGCACGGCCACGAGCGACCAGCGCGCCCACAGCACCTCGGCCGGCGGGAGGTCGCCGGGCAGTCCCGGCCGGTTGATGGTCATGGCGTGCCCCCGGGGTCGAACCGATCTTGATCGGGACCAGGCTCTCACGGCCCGGCCGCTCCGCGACCGGCCAGGACGGAGTCGTCGTCGGCCTCGATCGGGGTACTCGCGCAGTCCGGTGGAGGGAGGCCCCCGATGGCAACCACACACGCACCCGACACCGCCCGGACGAGGCAGGACAGTCCACGGCTGAGGCTCATACGGGCACAGCGGCAACAGATCATCGGACTTCTGCTGGTCCTCAGCGCGCTGGTGCTCTTCGTCGCCCCGTGGATCTCCGGCTATCCCGAGACGGCCAAGGACGCGCACCGCAACGAGCTGGCGGTCGGGATCATCGTGCTGCTCATCGCGATGACCCGGTTCCTCAAGTACCCCGGCAAGTGGCCCGATCTGGCCGTGCTCGCGGCGGGCGCCTGGATGATCGCCTCGCCCTGGGTGCTCGACACCCAGCAGACCGAGGTGTTCGACGGCACGCAGGTGACCGATGTCGTCGTGGGTGTCGTGCTGGTGGGCTCGGCGGCCGTGTCGTTGCTGCTGCTGGCGCTGTCGCGGCGGCTGGACGGCCGGGAGCGGGACCGGTCCGCTCCCGGGACGCCCCCTCGGCGATGAGCGGACGACGGCCGGCGTTCCCGCCCGGGGACCCGGCTGTGCCGGGGTCTTCCCCGACGCGCATCCGGTGGGCGGGCGCGGGCCCCACGGTCGCCAGGCACGCCGGTCGCCAGGCATGAACCCCGTGGGGCGGGATCCGCCCGAAGAGATGGATCATTCGGCCATTCGGCTCGGAAACCGGGGCTTTCGGGGCGCGCGTGTGGAACGGCACGACTACTTTCCGCTGGGCTGGTCACACGCGGCGTGACGACACGACCGGCTCCGCGAGGGGCCCGTCCCGGTCGGGCCGCGCCGCCGCAACCGCCCGCACTCCCGTCTGCCGATTGAGGGTTCCGATGGCCACACACACCACCGAACCGGTATCGCCGGTCCCCGCGGTGGAGCGCCGCACCAAGGGACAGGTGGTCGTCTCCTGGCTGACCACGACCGACCACAAGAAGATCGGGCACCTGTACCTGATCACGTCGTTCGGGTTCTTCCTGATCGGCGGGCTGCTCGCGATGGCCATCCGCGCGGAACTGGCCCGGCCGGGGATGCAGGTCCTCTCACAGGAGCAGTACAACCAGGCGTTCACCCTGCACGGCACGGTGATGCTGCTGCTGTTCGCGACGCCGACGTTCGCCGGGTTCGCCAACGCGGTGATGCCGCTCCAGATCGGCGCGCCCGACGTGGCGTTCCCCCGACTGAACATGCTCTCGTACTGGCTGTTCCTCCTCGGCGGCCTGATCGTGGTCAGCAGTGTCTTCACGACCAACGGCGCCGCCGACTTCGGCTGGACCGCCTACACCCCGCTCAGCGGCGGCGAGCGCACCCCGTACGTCGGCGGGGACATGTGGGTCATGGGGCTGGCGCTGGGCGGCTTCGGCACCATCCTGGGCGCGGTCAACTTCATCACCACCATCATCTGCATGCGCGCCCCCGGCATGACGATGTTCCGGATGCCGGTCTTCACCTGGAACGTCCTGCTGACGTCGGTCCTGGTGCTGCTGGCCTTCCCGGTGCTGGCCGCCGCCCTGCTGGTACTGGAGGCGGACCGCAAGTTCGGCGCCCAGGTGTTCGACCCGGAGAACGGCGGGGCGCTCCTCTGGCAGCACCTGTTCTGGTTCTTCGGCCATCCGGAGGTCTACATCCTGGCGCTGCCGTTCTTCGGCGTGATCACCGAGATCATCCCGGTCTTCGCCCGCAAGCCGATTTTCGGGTACATGGGCCTGGTCGGCGCCACCATCGCGATCACCGGCCTGTCCGTGACCGTGTGGGCGCACCACATGTTCGCGACGGGGGCGGTGCTGCTGCCGTTCTTCGCCTTCATGACGTATCTGATCGCGGTTCCCACGGGAGTGAAGTTCTTCAACTGGATCGGCACCATGTGGAAGGGCTCGCTGTCGTTCGAACCACCGATGCTGTGGGCGGCGGGATTCCTGGTCACGTTCCTCTTCGGCGGTCTGACCGGCGTGATCCTCGGCTCGCCCCCGCTGGACTTCCACGTCACCGACAGCTACTTCGTCGTGGCGCACTTCCACTACGTGCTCTTCGGCACGATCGTCTTCGCGATGTTCGGCGGCTTCAGTTTCTGGTGGCCGAAGATGACCGGCACCATGCTCGACCACCGGCTGGAGAAGATCCACTTCTGGACGCTCTTCGTCGGCTTCCACACCACCTTCCTCGTCCAGCACTGGCTGGGCGCCGAGGGCATGCCCCGCCGGTACGCCGACTACCTCGCCGCCGACGGCTTCACCGCCCTCAACACCGTCTCCTCCATCGGCTCCTTCCTGCTGGGCCTGTCGACCCTGCCGTTCCTCTACAACGTCTGGAAGACCGCCAAGATCGGCAAGAGGATCGAGGTCGACGACCCCTGGGGCTACGGCCGCTCCCTGGAATGGGCGACCTCCTGCCCGCCCCCGCGGCACAACTTCGTCACCCTGCCCCGGATCCGCTCCGAGTCCCCCGCCTTCGACCTCCACCACCCGAGGCTCGCGCAGATCGAACAGCAGGCGAACGAGGGGCGGCGGGACGCCGTGGACGCCGAGAGCCACAAGGGCGAGCCGCGGTGAGACACGACCGGCGGACGCCGCCGCACGGCGGATCCGGGAGCGGGCGGCACGACGGGGGGTACGCCAGGGGGTACGACAGCGGGTCGGCCTCGACGGTCGAGGGGTACCTCCTCGCCCATACGCACCGTGAGCAGGCCCGGCGCGAGGCGGAGGACCTGTGCGCCCGGATGCCGTGGCTGACCACCGCCCAGGCGGAGGACGTCACCGCCCACTACCTCAGCCGCCGTATGGACCTCACCTGCCAGATGCTGCTGACCACCGTGGAGCGCGCCGGGCAGCTCCGGGAGGAGTACGAGGCCCGGTACGCCGTGCTCAGGCGCTCCCTGCTGAGACGCCACGCCGCCTGCGCCTGCGCCCTCCTCGCCTGCGCCGCCGGACTGGGGGCGCTCGCGCCGGCTTTCTTCCGCTGAAAGGCGGTACTCCTTCGCCGACGGAGCCGGTTTCGGGCGCCACGAAGCCCGGCCGTACCCGCTCATATGCGCCGCATGCACAACAGACGTGCAAGATCTTGAGGCTTATTAGCACATTTGCCGGGAACCCGTGTGGCGCAACGGTCGCCGCGGGTCTCCTGCCCGGCGGGCGATCTCGGGAACGGAAAAGGGAGAGATCGTGGCCGTTCGGGTTGGCGTTGAGGAAGAGTTCCATGTCCTGGACCTGGAGAGCGGACGGCTCGTCCCGGGCGCGGACGCGCTCCTCGGTCGTCTGCGCAGACCGGGCTTCAAGCCGGAGCTCCAGCGGTCGGCCGTCGAGTGGAACAGCGGAGTGCACACCTCGCTGGAGGCTCTGGGCGCCGACCTGGCCGGGGCCAGGCGGCAGCTCGACGCGGTGGCCGGCCCCCTCGGGCTGGCCGTCGCCGCCGCCGGGACCGTGCCGTTCGCGCGGATGACGCCGGGTGACGCCACCCCGGATCCGCGGTACCGGACCATGGCCGACGCGTACCGGCGGGTCTCCGACGAGCACCTCGTGTGCAGCGCGCAGGTGCACGTCGACGTGCCCGACCGCGACACGGCCGTCCGGATCATGTGCGCCGTCTCGCCCTGGCTGCCCCCGCTGCTGGCGCTCTCCGCCAGCTCACCCTTCTGGCTGGGCGCCGACACCGGGTACGCCAGCTGGCGCACCATGCTGTGGCAGCGCTGGCCCACCGCCGGGCCGGTCGGCTGCTTCGCGTCGGCCGCCGACTACGACGCCGCCGTCGCGGACCTGATGCGGGGCGGGGTGATCAGCGACCCGGGGATGGTCTACTACGACCTGCGGCCCTCGGACCACCAGCGGACCCTGGAGCTGCGGATCTGCGACGCCTGTCCGCGTACCGAGACGGTCGTGCTCATCGCCGGCCTGTTCCGGGCGCTCGTCGAGGACGCGCGGGCCCGCCTGGAACGGGGCGACCAGGTCTGCGACGGCCGGCACGAATGGCTCCGGGCGGCGGTCTGGCGGGCGGCCCGGACGGGGCTGGAAGGCCCTCTGGTCGATCCGGACACCCGGCTCGCCGCGCCCGCCCCCGTCGTCCTGCGCGGCATGCTCCGTCGGCTGCGCCCGGCCCTGGAGGCCGGCGGCGACTGGGAGACCGTGCGCCTGCTCATGACGGAGACCCTCGCCCGGGGCAGCGCCGCCCACCGGCTGCGCCGGGTCGCGGAGGTCCACGGTCTGCGCGCCGCCGTGGAGACGGTGGTCGCGGAGACCCGCGGCGACCGGGGCGCGCGCCCCGCGCCCGCCCCGGTGGGGCGGCCCGTCGCGGCGGCCGGTACGACGACGGTGCGGGAGCCCCTGGCGCCGGGCCCAGTGGAAGCCATCGGGGGCTGAACCGCGCAGCCATGCGGAAAGGCAGTCCCCGGCCCGCGCCCCGTCACGGGGGCGCCTCCCCCCGGAGCGGTCGTGGTCCGCTCCCGGGCGCCGGGGCCGCCTGCGATCAAGGAGAGTTCGACATGCCCACCAGCAAGACCGATACCGATCAGACCGGGTGGCGCTGTACCGGCGCGCACTCGTCGCCGGGCACGACCGGCGTCACTCCGCGAGGGGGTGCGGCCTGATGTGCGGTCTCAGCGGAGAGATCCGTTTCGACGGCGGACGGCCGGACCTGGCGGCCGTGGAGCGCATGACCGACCGGCTGGCCGCCCGTGGACCGGACGGCAGGGGCGTCTGGTCGCAGGGCGCCGTCGCCCTGGGGCACCGCCGACTGAAGATCATCGACCTGTCCGAGTGCGGGGCCCAGCCGATGGCCGACTCCGCCGGCCGGATCACCGGTGTCTTCAACGGCTGTGTCTACAACTACAAGGAACTCCGCGAGGAACTGCGCGGACTCGGCCACCGCTTCTTCTCCGACTCCGACACCGAGGTCGTGCTCAAGGCGTACCAGCAGTGGGGCACCGACTGCGTCGACCGCTTCTACGGCATGTTCGCCTTCGTCATCGTCGACCAGGACACCGGGCGGGTCGTCCTCGGCCGGGACCGCCTCGGCATCAAGCCGCTGTACCTGGCCCGGTCGGCGGGGCGGCTGCGCTTCGCCTCCTCGCTGCCGGCCCTGCTGGCGGGCGGCGGCGTCGACACCTCCCTCGACCCCGTGGCGCTGCACCAGTACATGAGCTGGCACGCCACGGTGGCCGCGCCCCGCACCGTCCTCAACGGGGTGCGGAAGTTGCCCGCGGCCACCGTGCGGGTCGTCGAGCCCGACGGCAGCGAGCGGGACATCCGGTACTGGCAGCCGTCGTACAGCCGTGACCCCGAGCACGCGCGGCTCGGCGCGGACGACTGGCGCGACGCGGTGCTCGACGCGCTGCGCACCGCCGTCCGCCGCCGCATGGTCGCCGACGTGCCCGTGGGCGTCCTGCTGTCGGGCGGCCTGGACTCCAGCCTGATCGTGGCGCTGCTGGCGGACGAGGGGCAGACGGACCTCTCCACGTTCAGCGTGGGGTTCGAGTCCGAGGGCGGGGTCGAGGGCGACGAGTTCCACTACTCCGATCTGGTCGCCCGGCGCTTCGGCACGGACCACCATCAGCTGATGGTGCCCTCGGACCGGGTGTCGACGGCGCTGGACGCGGCGGTCGAGGCGATGAGCGAGCCGATGATCAGCCATGACGTGGTCGCCTTCCATCTGCTGTCCGAGCAGGTGGCCAAGGAGGTCAAGGTCGTCCAGAGCGGGCAGGGCGCCGACGAGGTCTTCGCCGGCTACCACTGGTACCCGGACATGGCCGCCGTCCCCAGAGAGCGGGCCCACGAAGCGTACGTCGACACGTACTTCGACCGCTCGCACGGCGATCTCACCGGGATCGTCCAGCCGCACATGCTGCCCGACCACGATGTGTCCGGCCGCTTCGTGCGGGAGCACATGGCGCGGCCGGGCGCCGAGACGGCCCTGGACGCGGCGCTGCGGCTCGACGCCGAGGTGATGCTGGTCGACGACCCGGTCAAGCGGGTCGACAACATGACCATGGACTGGGGTCTGGAGGCCCGGGTGCCGTTCCTCGACCACGAGCTCGTGGAGCTGGCCGCCCTGTGCCCGCCGGAGCTGAAGCTCGCGGACGGGGGCAAGGGAGTCCTCAAGGCCGCGGGCCGGAAGGTACTGCCCAGGGAGGTCGTCGACCGGCCCAAGGGCTACTTCCCCGTCCCGGCGATCATGCACATGGCGGGTCCGGTACTCGACCGGGTGACCGAGGCCCTGTCGGCCCCCGAGGCCACCTCGCGCGGTGTTTTCGAGGAGGCGTACGTGGCCAAGCTGCTGTCGGCGCCCGACGAGCACCGCACCAGGCGTGGGGCGAACGCCCTGTGGCAGGTAGCTTTGCTGGAGATATGGCTGCAAACGCACGGAATCAGCTGACCGGGGCGTCGGGGAGCACACCCCCGCGCCCGACCACGGCAGCCCCGTCGGACCCGCCCGCGGCGCCCCCCTTCGGCGTCCGCGCCGGTGAGGACGTCCTCGACGGGGTGCCGTGGCTGCCCCTGGACCACGGTGCCGCGCCCCCCGCCACCGTGACGCCGGCCGTCGCCGCGGTGACCCCGGCCGCCGCCGGGCGGGCCGGGGCGTTCGCCCTCGCGCCCCCGGCGTCGACGGCCCCCGTGCCGGTGCCGCTGCCGGAGACCGCCGGGACGCGGGACACCCCGCAGCCGCTGCGGTCCCACGGCTGCTGGTACCCCTCGGTGGACCCCACCGGCCAACACGTCGCGTTCATCTGCGACCGGGGCGGGGTGCCGCAGCTGTGGACCGGTCCGGTCGACGGACACGAGGTCCACCTGCTGGACTCCGACCCCCACCCGGTCAAGGAGGTGGCCTGGTCCCCGGACGGCCGCTGGATCGCCTACACCACCGCCCCCGGCGGCGGGGAACACACCCGGGTGCTGTGTGTACGACCCGACGGCACCGGGCGGCGCGTCCTCGCCGGCGCCGAACCCGGCAGCTCCGCGTACCTGGGCTGCTGGCAGCACGACGGGTCGGCGGTGGCCGTCACCGTCGCAGAGCCGGTCCTCCTGCCGGGCGGGGCCGACACGGAGGAGTCGGCCGCCCGCGCGGAACCGGGCCTCGCCGATCCACTCTCGTACACGCAGGCCCGTCCGCCCGGCTGGGCCGTGCGGGACGGCCGGGCCGTGCTGCTGGGCGGCCCGCACTACGGCGGCGCCGGGCCCGCCGCCCATCTCGCCGAGCGCGAGGGCGGGACCGCCCGTGAGCACGACCGGGGGACCGACCAGGACGGGGCGGCCCCCGGCGGTCTCGCCGCCTACCTCGTCGACCCCACGGGCGCGGCGGCGCCCGTGCTGCTGGCGGTGGAACGCGGTGCCGCCACGCTGCGGGTGTGCGACCTCAGCCAGGACGGCCGGCTGGCCCTGGTGCGCCGGGGTCCGCGCGGCCGCCGCGAAGCCCTCGTCGTGCGCACCTCCGACCTGCGGACCACGTTCGCGCTGCCGGTCGCGGACGGAGATCCGTGGATCGGCCGTTTCTCCCCCGACGCCACGACGCTGTGGCTGCGCAGCGACGCGGCCCGGGAGTTCGCCGCGCTGCTCGCCGTGCGGCTGGCGCCCGGCGGCGAGCAGGAGGGGATCACCGTCACCGCGGAGCGCGAGGGATGCGGCCTGGAACTGCTGACGTTCGGCCACGACGGGTCCACCGCGGCCCTGGCCTGGAACGTGCGGGGGGCCACCGAGCTGGAGGTCACCGCCGTCACGGCGGCCGGGGGCGACGCGGCGGTGGGGGTGCGCCGCTCGGTGTCGCTGCCGCACGAGGTCGTGACCCGGATGGCGCGGGCCGGCGGGGGCTCGGAACTGGTGCTGGCGCTGTCCGGGTCGCAGCGGCGGCCCGGTGTGTGGTGGCTCTCCGAGGGCGCCGCGCGGCGCACCGAGTGGTCGTCGCGCGACGAGGACGCGGTGCCGCCCGGCCGTGCGCCGGTGCGTCCCGTGCCGCTGCGGCCGGTCGCGCGCGACGGGCTGCCGCTGAGCGGCTGGTACTACCGGGCGCCGGGCCGGGCGCCCGGGCAGCCGGCGCCCTGTGTGATCCATCTGCACGGCGGTCCCGAGGAGCAGGAACGGCCCGTGTTCAACCCGCTGTACCACGAGCTGTCGGGCCGGGGGCTCGACATCTTCGCCCCGGACGTGCGCGGCTCCTCCGGGCACGGCCGGTCGTACGTCGACGCCGACCTCGGCACGGGACGGTTCGCCGCGATCGAGGACGTCGCCGACTGCGCGGCGCACATCGTGGAGGCCGGGCTCGCCGATCCGCGGCGGCTGGCCGTCATGGGCCGCTCGTACGGCGGCTATCTGGTGATGGCCTCGCTCGTGTGGCATCCGGAGCTGTTCCGCACGGGTGTCGCGGCGTGCGGCATGTCGGACTTCGCGACGTTCTACGCCGGTACCGAGCCGTGGATCGCGGAGTCGGCCGCGCACAAGTACGGCCATCCGGAACACGACCGGGAGCTGCTGCACGCGCTGTCCCCGATGACCCGGATCGACGCGCTGCGGGTGCCGCTCCTCGCCGTCCACGGCGAGCACGACACGAACGTGCCGGTCGGCGAGTCCGAGCAGTTCGTGCGCGCGGCCCGCGAGCGGGGTCTGGAGGCCGAGCTGCTGTTGCTGCGCAACGAGGGCCATGACTTCCTGCGCGCCGACAGCAGGCGGATCTTCCGCCGTACCGCGGCCGACTGGATCGAGCGCCACATCGCGCGGTGACCCGGAGCCGCCCCGCCAGACACCTCCCAAAACGGGCATTTCGGACGAATCGACGCATGGGTGTGCGGCCCGCTGGGCACTCGCCCGCCGAGCGGACATCACCCGAACCGAGGAGTCGATCATGGTCATCAAGAAGATGCACGAGATGGGCATCCGCAGCGAGCACGCCTACATGGCCGCCATGGCCTCCATCGGTCTGACCGTCGCCGCCTGGGTCGGGTCCCTCAAGATGGAGCCCGGCACCGGGCTGGCCCGGGCCGACCGCTGGGGCCTGTTCGTCGGTGAGTGGGCGCCCACCTTCTTCGGCCTCGGTCTGGCCCTGTCGCACTACGAGCAGCAGGACGGCACGCTGACCGCCACCGTCCACGAACTGCGGGACCAGCGCGCGCAGAAGGTCGGCTGACCGCGCGGGGCCGGCGGGGGCCTCCCGACGGGACCCGGGCGGCAACCGCTGTCGTGGTGTCGGCGCTGCCGTGGTGTCATCCGCCGGTTCCGTGGTGGAGCAGCAGCAGCGCGACGTCGTCGGTGCGCCGGCCGGCGGAACCGGCCTGGCGCACCAACTCGTCGATGAGCACGTCGAGGTCCCGGTCGTCGGCGCGCGCCAGGTGCCGTGCCAGGTCGGCGATGGAGTCGTCCAGGTCGACGCCGGGTGCCTCCACGAGACCGTCGGTGTAGAGGGCAAGCATCATCCCCGGGGTGAACGGGACCTCGGTCACGGGGTAGACGGCGTCCGGGTCGATGCCCAGCAGGGGTCCGGGCGGGACCGCGAGGGGCCCGGTGCCGCCGTCGGGCAGGCGCAGGAGGGGCGGCGGGTGTCCGGCACTGGCGAGGGTCAACCTGCCGCCGTCCAGGTCGAGATGCGCGTAGAGGCAGCTGGTGAACAGGTCGGGGCCGAGGTCGGTGAGGAGCCGGTTGGTCCGGGCGAGCACCTCGCCCGGGGGTGTGCCGAGTGTGGCGTGGGCGTAGACCCCGGTGCGGACCTGGCCCATGAGGGCGGCGGCGGCGACGTTGTGGCCCTGGACGTCGCCGATGACGGCCGCGACGGCGGTGTCGCCGAGCCGGATCAGGTCGTAGAAGTCCCCTCCGATCTCCATGCCCCGGGTGGCGGGCAGATAGCGGGCGGCGTTGCGCAGTCCGGGGACCGTGGGCAGGGTGCGCGGGAGCAGCGCCTGCTGGAGGCCGTGGGCGAGCGCGTGCTTGGTGTCGTAGAGACGGGCACGGTCGAGGGCCTGGGCGATGAGCCCGGCGAGCGATGTCATGACGGCCCGCTCCTCGGCCTGGAACTCATGGGGGCGGTCGTAGGACAGCACGCAGATGCCGACCACCCGGCCGGTGATGTTCAGCGGCAGGAAGGCCCATGCCTGCTTTCCGCTCACCACGGGCGCCTCGGGGTGGAGGCGGCTCATTTCCTCGGGTTCGCTGAAGAACGAGGGGACCCCGCTGCTCAGGGCACGCCCGGCCGGGGTGAACGCGGTGTCGAGGGGCAGGCCGTCGAGACGGGCGATGACGTCGGGGGGATAGCCCCGGTAGCCGGTGATGCGCAGCTTCCCCGCCTCTGCGGAGGACAGGACGAGCCCGTGGGCGCCGAAGGCCGGCATGATCTGGTCGGCGACGACGTCGACGACGTCCTGCACACTGACGACCTCGGTGAGGGCGGCGGCCAGATGGGTGAGCTGGTACAGCCGGCCCGCGCGGGACGAGGTGGCGGTGCTCGTCGGCCGGGGCCGCGCCGGTGCGGGCGGCGGTGCGGTGCCGCTGGGCACGATGCGGACGCTGATGCCGCTGGTGTCGGGGTAGAGGTGGATGTCGAGCCACTGCCCGGGCGGTCGGCACGCGGTGAAGGAGACGGGCTCCCGGCTGATCACCGCGGCGCGGTAGCGATCCTCGTGGAGGGGTTCGTCGAGCCAGCGCAGGGACTGCCACGGCAGAGTGCCCAGCAGCTGTCCGGGCTCCCGGCCGAACAGCTCCCCGGCGCCCCGGCTGACATAGGTGAAGCGTCCCTCCAGGTCCAGGGCGCAGCTGCCGCCGGGCAGCCGCTCCACGAAGTCCGCGAGGGCCATCTCCTCGCTCATCGACGGGCGGCCGGTCCCGGCGGGGACGACCCGGGGCAGGTCGGCGGGCACCGGCACGGCGTCGTGCTCCTCCGCCTCGTCCAGCAGCCGGGCCAGGCGCCGGCACCGGGACTCGATGTGGCCCCGCTCGCGAGCCGTCATGTACGGGGGGCGGCCGGTCGGCCACATCAGCAGCAGCGTCCCCCAGCGTCGGCCGCCGGTGACCGGGGCGGCCGCCAGGGCCAGCGGGTAGGGGAGCACCATCGCGGTGCGCGGGAAGGAGCGGGCCATCTCCTCCTGGCTGCCCACCCACACCAGGCGGCCCTCACGGGCGGCGACGGCCACGGGGGCCGGGGCGGCGAGCGGAACACGCGCCCAGGGGGCGGCGAACTCGGCCGGTGATCCGCACAGCAGATGCAGGCGCAGCACGTCCTCGTCCGGCGTGAGCAGATAGAGGGCGCCGATGGACGCGCCGATTCCCCGCACGGTCTCCGCGAACGCGACGTCCAGCGCGTCGGCGTCGGTGGCCGGATCACTCGTGCCGGTCACGAGGCACCTCCAGCGTCGCGGGGAGCCACGGCCCGACGGCCGTGGACGGCCGCCGGCTCCCCTCGGGTGCGGTACGGGCAGGCCGGACGTACCCGAGTTGCCCGCACGCGAGACGTTACGCCGCCCCGGAGGCGTCGGCATGCCGGAACGGGTTGGGCAGCGGGAGGTAGCGGGCGTCCGCGCCGTCGGCCTTCGTCCAGCGCAGCAGCAGGTTCGTCTTGCCCGGCAGCGTCGGCGAGCGAAGGAGGTCCTCGACGCCGGGCACCTCGCGGTGGCGTGCCAGTTCCCCGCGTACGGCCGCCCGGACGTCGACCTGAGGATGGTGTTCGGCGACGGCCGCCGCGACCTCCAGGACGTTGTTGACGAGCAGGCAGTACACCAGCCGCTCCCAGCCCGCGTCGCGGGTCACGTCCGGCAGGAGCTTCACGCCCTCGGCGTCGCGGTAGAGGGCCTGCACGGGGGTGCCGGAGGCGTCGCAGGCGACGAGGGTGTTCTGGAGGTGGGCCTCCAGGACGACGCCGTGGTGGTGGAACGCGCCGAGGGCCGGGGGCACGACCGCGCGCAGGTACGCCGCCCACCATGCCTCGGGGTCGGGGGTGCGGACCAGCGGGTTGTCCGGGAACGCCGTGGTGTCCTCGGTGAGGGCGGCGCCGAGGACGGCGGTGGTGCCGGGGGCCAGGTGCCCGGCCAGTCCGTCGCGGACCACCACCGCGAGTTCCTCGAACGCGAAGGCGGCGGTGCGGTGGCCGCGGTCGCTCAGCCAGGCGCCGTCCGGCAGCGCGGCGAAGGCCGCGACGGCCGCCGCGTCGGTGCGGCGCAGCTTGGCCAGGTCGTGGCGCCACAGGCGGCGCACGTCGTTGGTGATGCGCACGTCCAGACTGAACTTGAGGAAGAGGTCGGCGCCGGGGCCGCCCCGCAGCTCCCCGGGGACGTGCACCGTGCGGATCGCGGCCGTCGGCCACACCTCCCCCGCCGTGTGTCCCAGGCGTATCAGCCGGCCGTCGGCGAAGGCTTCGGCCAATTCCTCGCCCACCAGGTCCAGTTGCCAGGGGTGGGCGGGCAGCAGCCGGTAGCCGGGCGGGGCCGTGCCCAGGGTGTCGAGGGCGGTGGTGTCGCCCTCCTCGACGAGCGCGTCCTCGCGGATCCCGAGCAGCGTCAGCGGGAAACCGGCGTACGCCTCCGGCGCGTAGGGCAGCCAGGCGGCGACCGGGCCACCGCCGCGCGCCTTGGGGGCGGGGTGGTACGGGTGCCCGGTGATCAGCGACTGTTCGGAGCGCCGGTACGGATCCCCGGGCACCGTCGCGTGGGCGCGTGCCGTGAGGACGGCGGCCACGGCCGCCCGGCTGTCGAGCATCTCGGCGGGCAGGTCGGGGTTGGTCAGGCCGGTGCGCAGGCGCAGTTCGTCGGCGGTGATCGCCACCAGTTCGGCGTGGGTCAGCCGGCGCCAGGTGCCGTCCGTGAGCACCTCGGGGTGGGTGGGGCGCCGGGTGCCGCGGACCCGCAGGAGGCGGCCGCCGGCCGGGAGGCGGTGCACCCCGGGTCCGACGGGCTCCCCCACCTCCCTCAGAAGGCAGTTCAGCAGGGGGGCGGCGGCGTGGGCGTCGGCGGCGGTGCCGGCGTCGTCGCGGGGCGGGTTGGCGTCCACGGAGTCCATTCGTTCCACATACGGTGCATGTGTGATCAGTATGTCTGCCCGTCGTGGCCCGTCCCGACGCTGTGAGGGGTCGCGGTGGAGGCGGGCGGGCAGTGGTGGTACGCCGTTGTCGACGCGGTGCCCGTGTCCGCCCGTCGCCGTTGCCGCAGCCCGTCCCCGAACAGGAGCCCGCCCGTGGACCGTCATCCGATGTCCGATGCCGAGGCGGCGCTCGGCGCCGAGCTGGGCGCCGTACGCCCCGATCTGACGCTGCCCTACACGTCCGCGCTCCCCGGCGCCCGGGCGGCCGTGCTGGCGCGGCTGTGGCGGGGCCTCGTGCACGAACCGCTGCCCTGGGTGGTACGCCGGGAGGCGGCCGGGGGCGACGGTGTGACGCTGCTCCTGGCGGACGGCCGGCGGCTGCACGGCCCGCCGGTGGACGCGTACGCCACGGACGCGCCGGTCGAGCAGGTATGGCTGGACGGGCGGCCGTACGACCGTCCGGCGCGGCTGATGAGCGCCCTGGCGGTCCCGCACAGCGCCGGCTTCGCCGCCGAACTCGACCACAGCGCGGCCTCGTTGGCCCTGTCGCGGGCCGGGCAGCCGACGGAGGCGGGGGCTCCGGTGGCCGGCTGGGAGTGGGAGCAGTCGGTCGTGGACGGGCACCCGTTCCACCCCAACTGCCGCTCGCGCCCCGGACTCTCCGCCGCCGACCAGCTCGCCTACGGGCCCGAGCACCGGCAGGTCGTCCCGCTGGGGCTGGCCCCGGTGGACGAGGCGCTGGTCGTCGGGGAGTGGCCGGAGCGGTTCCGGGACGGCGGACGGGTGCTGGTGCCGGTCCATCCGTGGCAGGCGGCGCATGTGCTCAAGTCCTCGCCCGGCGAGGTGGTGGAGGCGCATCCGCTGATGTCGTTGCGCACCCTGGCCCTCGCGGACGGCGGAGCGCATGTGAAGACCGCGCTGAGTGCCCGGCTGACGTCCTCGGTGCGGGACATCTCGGTCTACTCGATCGAGACCTCGGCGATCGTGTCGGACTTCATGACCGAGGTCGCCTCCCGCACGGACGGTCTGCTGCACGTGACCCGTACGCTCGGCGCGGTCACCGCCGGCTCCCCGGATCTGGCGGCGGTGCTGCGGGAGTCGCCGGACAGGTACGCGGACACGGCCGCCGGTGAGCGGGTCGTCCCGGTGGGCGCGCTGGCGGCGACGGGTCTGCCCGGCTCGCCGTCGTGGCTGGCGGATTTCAGCCGACTCGCGCTGACGGTCTGCCTCCGGCTGCTCGACCTGGGGGTGGCCCTGGAGGCGCACGGCCAGAACCTCCTGGTGGTGCTCTCGCCGTCGGGTGCCCCCCTGCGGCTCGTCTACCGCGACCTCGCGGACATCAGGGTGAGCCCGGCCCGGCTGGCCCGGCACGGCGTCACGGCGCCCGCGATGACCGGTCGCGTCATCACCGACGACGAGACCACCCTGCGCCGCAAGCTGTTCGGCGCGCTGATCACGGGCACGCTCGGGGCGACAGCCGGTTCCACGCCCGTGCTGCGCGAGGCGCTCTCCGCCGCCGTGCGGGACGTGCCGCGGACCGCCGATCTGGCCACGTTGCTGGAGGGGCCCGTACCGACGAAGGCGTTGACGCTGATGCGTCTTTCGCCGGAGCGGCCGGGCGACATCTGGGCGGAGCTGCCGACTCCGCTGCGGTGAGGCACGGCCGGGGTGAACGTCCGCCGCGCGCCCTGCCCTTCGGGCGCGCGGCGGGTGCCGTTGTCCGGCCGGTGAACGGGCGGTCTCGTTTTGAAGCGCGGGCCTCCTGATCAATAGGATCCGCCGATGATCACAAGACAACGGCTGGCAGCAGGGGTGTTCGTCCTGCTCGCCGCCCTGACGGCCGGGATCGCCGTCCCGTCGACGGCCGTCGCCGACGAGACCACGGCCACCGCGCCCAAGGTCAACCTCCTGCTGGACGTCAGCGGTTCGATGCGGGCGAAGGACATCGACGGGCAGTCCCGGATGGCCGCGGCGAAGCAGGCGTTCAACGAGGTCCTGGACGCCACGCCCGAGGAGGTCCGGCTCGGCATCCGCACACTGGGCGCCAACTACCCCGGAGACGACCGCAAGACGGGCTGCAAGGACACCGCGCAGCTGTACCCGGTGGGCCCGCTGGACCGCACCGAGGCGAAGACGGCCGTCGCCACGCTCACCCCGACCGGCTGGACCCCGATCGGCCCCGCGCTGCTGAAGGCGGCCGACGACCTGGAGGGCGGCGAGGGCACCAAGCGGATCGTCCTGATCAGCGACGGCGAGGACACCTGCGCCCCCCTCGACCCGTGCGAGGTGGCCCGCGAGATCGCCGCCAAGGGCATCGGCCTGACGATCGACACGCTCGGCCTGGTGCCGAACGCCAAGCTGCGCGTCCAGCTCAGCTGTATCGCCGAGGCGACGGGCGGTACCTACACCTCGATCGAGCACCGCGACGAACTCACCGACCGCGTCAACCAGTTGGTGGACCGCGCGGCCGACCCGGTGGTCGTGCCGAAGGCCGTCGAGGGCACCGACGCGTGCGCCGGGGCGCCCGCGCTCACCTCGGGACTGTTCACGGACCGCGAGGAGTTCAACCAGCAGCGCTGGTACCGGGTGGACGTGAAGCCGGGCCAGGAGCTACGGGCCTCGGTGAGCGTCGCGGCGGACCGCGACGTCAACCCGAACTACGGGGTGCTGCTGCGCGCGGTCACCGTCAGGAACCGCGAGATCGTACGCGGCGAGGCGGCCGGCAACGGCCGTACGGACGTCATCTCGACGGGGCTGCGCTATGCGAAGGCGGAGGCCGAGGACGAGGAGGACGAGGACGTCGCCGAGACCGTGTGCCTCCAGGTGACCCACTCGTACGCGCCGGCCGGCGGGGTGAAGACCACGCCCGGTCTGCCGCTGGAGATCACCGTGGATGTCGTGGAGGGACCCGACCAGGCGAAGGACGTGGCCTCCTTCGGTCTCGGCCGCGGCTGGTGGCTGCTCGGTGTGCTGGTGCTCGTCGGGTTCCTGGCGGGTGTGCTGTGGGGCTGGCTGTCGCGCTGGCGGGTCGCGGTCTGGAGGACCAACTGATGCGGATCACACGTGTGTGGGGCGCCGCCCTGCTGATGCTGACCCTGGCCGTCTCCCCGGCGGCCGCGGACTCCACCCCCTCCGCGCGCCCGTCGGCCGACGGTGACGCGCCCACCGAGGCGGGCACCTCCTTCCGTACGGCGGCGGAGTTCGAGCAGGGGGAGACCGCGACGGCGAGCGCCTCGACCGGCGACTACCTGTACTGGTCGTTCCCGGCGGACGCCGCTCAACGCCCCACTGTCAAGGCGACGGTGAAGCTGCCGGAGGCGGCCGAGTCCTCCTCGACGTGGCAGCTCGACGTGTACGACGGGCTGCGGCGCCGCCAGGCGTGCCAGTACGGGGCGCAGACGCGCACGGCCGACGCGGGGGCCGCCTCCGTGGAGCTGTCCTGCACGCTGCGCACGGTCCGCGCCTGGTCGGAGCAGTGGTCCGACGACCCGCTGCCGGGCACCTACTACGTCCGGCTGACGACGACCCGGCTGGCCACGGGCGACCTCGGTTCGCCGGTGGGTGTCGAGGTCCGGGCCGAGTCCAAGGACATCGGCGGTGCGGCGGCGGTCGACGGCTCGCTGGCGCGGCCGCTCGTGCCGGGCATCGCGGTGACCACGGGGCAGGACGAGGAGGACTCCTCGACCGAGGCCGTCCTGTCCTCCCTCGAACCCGACGACGGCTGGGCCTCGGGCTGGTGGAGCGACCGCTGGGTCTGGACCGCGCTCGGCGCGGTGCTGGCAGCCCTCGCGGGCATCGGCGGCTACTGCCTCACCCGCGGCGCGGGCCGCCCGGCACGGGTACCGCCACCGGGCGCCTGACACCCCGTCGAAGGCCCGCCGACCCGGCCCGGGTCGGCGGGCCTTCGCCATAGCGGAACTCGGACTCATCCCTCGCGCAGCTCCTTCGCCAGGGCGCCCTCCCCCTTCACCTCGACCCGGCCCGCCCGTACGGCGTCCTCCAGGGTCAGTTCGCCCCTGCGCACCGCCTCCCAGGTCTCCTCGTCGAGGGTCAGCCGGGCGTCCGGCTCGACCGGGGCGGGGCCGTCGCCGTACACCGGGCCCTCGTCTGCGCCCGCCCAGAGGTGGAACGTCCCTTCCTCCAGCCGCACTTCGACGAGCCCGGCGGCGCGGCCGTCGAGGTCGCGGAGCAGCGGCAGGGCGGACCAGTGCGCCCGTACGGCGTCCGTCGGCCGGCGCTCGCCCAGCGCGGCCTCGCCCCACTCCCCCAGCGCCTGGAGCACCGGGAGCAGCTCCCGTCCGCGGCCGGTGAGTTCGTACACGTACGCGGCGCCCGGCGGCGGCAGCCGACGCCGGGTCGACAGACCGTCACGCTCCATGTCCTTCAGCCGTGAGGCGAGGACGTCCGTGCTGACGCCCGGCAGGTCCGCGTGCAGATCCGTGTAGCGGCGCGGCCCGGCGAGCAGTTCGCGCACGATCAGCAGGGTCCAGCGGTCACCGACGAGGTCGAGTGCCCGGGCGGCGGAGCAGTACTGGTCGTAGCTTCGGCGAGGTGACATGCGACGCAGTCTAGACAAGTCGTTGGACTTTCCAAGCGTCTACTTGGTAAAACCAAGCACCACACCGAACCGGAGGGCGAGAGCGCATGGAGTTCCGGCAGTCGAGCAAGCTCAGCGAGGTCTGTTACGAGATCCGCGGCCCCGTGATCGAGCACGCGAACGCGCTGGAGGAGGCGGGCCACAGCGTGCTGCGCCTGAACACCGGCAACCCCGCGCTCTTCGGTTTCGAGGCGCCCGAGGAGATCCTCCAGGACATGATCCGGATGCTCCCGCGGGCCCACGGCTACACGGACTCGCGCGGCGTCCTCTCCGCCCGCCGCGCGGTCGCCCAGCGCTACCAGACCCTCGGCCTGGAGGTCGACGTCGACGACGTCTTCCTCGGCAACGGCGTCTCCGAGCTGGTCTCGATGGCCGTGCAGGCACTGATCGAGGACGGCGACGAGATCCTCATCCCCGCGCCCGACTTCCCGCTCTGGACCGCCGTGACGACCCTCGCCGGCGGCAAGGCGGTCCACTACCTGTGCGACGAGCAGGCCGACTGGTACCCGGACCTCGACGACATGGCGTCGAAGATCACCGACCGCACCAGGGCCGTCGTCATCATCAACCCCAACAACCCCACCGGCGCGGTCTACCCCAAGGAGGTCGTCGAGGGCATCCTCGACCTCGCCCGCCGGCACGGCCTGATGGTCTTCGCCGACGAGATCTACGACCAGATCCTGTACGACGACGCCGTGCACCACTCGGCCGCCGCGCTCGCCCCCGACCTGGTCGTCCTGACCTTCTGCGGCCTGTCCAAGACGTACCGCGTGGCGGGCTTCCGCTCCGGCTGGCTGGTCGTCACCGGCCCCAAGCAGCACGCCCGCGACTACCTGGAGGGCCTGACGATGCTGGCCTCCATGCGGCTGTGCGCCAACGCCCCCGCCCAGTACGCCATCCAGGCCGCGCTCGGCGGGCGCCAGTCCATCCGGGACCTGACCACGCCGGGCGGACGTCTGCACGAGCAGCGGAACGTGGCCTGGGAGAAGCTCAACGAGATCCCCGGCGTGTCGTGCGTGAAGCCCAAGGGCGCGCTGTACGCCTTCCCTCGCCTCGACCCCAAGGTCCACAAGATCCACGACGACGAGAAGTTCGTCCTCGACCTGCTGCTGCGCGAGAAGATCCAGGTCGTCCAGGGCACGGGCTTCAACTGGCCCGCCCCCGACCACTTCCGCATCCTCACGCTGCCGCACGCGGACGACCTCGACGCGGCGATCAGCCGGATCGGACGGTTCCTGAGCGGCTACCGGCAGTAGCCGCATGGGTAGACCCTCCCCATGACTGACCGACCGCTGCTCCTGCTGGATGTCGACGGCCCCCTCAACCCCTTCGGCGCCCGCCTGTGGCGACCGCGCGGCTATGTCACCCACCGGGTACGCCCCACCGTCTGGTCCGCCCGCCAGAAACCCGGCTCCCGCAGGCTCCGCCGGGGCCTGCGGATCCGCCTCGACCCCACGCACGGGCAGCGCCTGCTCGCCCTGCCGTACGACCTGGCCTGGGCCACGACCTGGATGCACGACGCGAACGAGATGATCGGCCCCGCGATCGGCCTCCCCGCCGATCTGCCGGTCATCGAGTTCACCGACCTGTTCGCGCGCGACCCCGACGGCCTCTACTGGAAGACCCGACGGGTTCTGGAGTGGGCGTCCGGCCGGCCCTTCGTCTGGGTGGACGACATGATCACCGACCTCGACGTCCGCCACGTCGCCCGGCACCACGACACCCCGGCCCTGCTCCTGCGGATCGACCCCCGCCGGGGGCTGCGCGAGCCGGAGTTCGAGGAACTGGAGCGGTGGGCTCGTAGCCTGTGAGGCATGGGTGATCTTTTTCTTGTGCGGCACGGGGAGACCGAGTGGTCGCTGTCCGGGCAGCACACCAGCTGGACGGACCTCCCGCTGACCGACCGGGGGCGGGAACAGGCGCGCGGGCTCGCGCCGTTGCTGAACTCCCACCGGATCGGGGCGGTGTTCGTCAGTCCCATGAAGCGGGCCCGCCAGACCGCCGAGCTGGCCGGACTGGCCGGGGCGCGGGTGGACGCGGATCTGTCCGAGTGGGACTACGGGGCGTACGAGGGGGTGACGACCCAGGAGATCCACCGGACACGGCCCGACTGGTTCCTGTTCACCGACGGGGTGGCGCCCGGGCCGCCCGAGCACCCCGGAGAGGGCCCCGAGGACGTCGGGGCGCGTGCCGACCGGGTACTGGCGAAGGCCCACGCGGCGCTGGGGAACACGGAGGGCTGCGTGGTGCTGGTGGCGCACGGCCATTTCCTGCGCGTCCTCACCGCGCGCTACCTCGGGCTGCCCCCGTCAGCCGGGGCACTGTTCCAGCTCGCCACGGGCACGGTCTGCCGGCTCGGTACGGAACACGGCCGTCCGGTGCTCGCGGCGTGGAATGTCAGACCCTCCTCGTAGTCTGCCCTCACAGTCTTCGAGTGGGTCGACGCCGTCCCCGTCCGACAGCGCTCCGTGGCGAAAGGAGATCCTCGTGACCCGACCGCCGACCGCCGTCCAGCGCCGGATCATCGACGCCGCCGAGCCCGTGACCGGACGGCTCACGGGCACCGAGGCCCAGCTGGCGGCGCTCGTGCGGCGGGGCCTGGCGTTCCGCCACCCGCGCCCGCCGCACGACCACTTCCTCACTCCGGCCGGCCACCGGCTACGCGAGGAGAGGCCGCCTCACGAGGCCGCCGGTCCCGGCGGACCCTCGTCGGCCGCGCCCGCGGCTTCGTCCGGCCCGACCGAGTCGGGCGTGTTCGCGGCCCGGGTGGGCGGCGAGGAGCCCGCCGGGGACGGTCCCGCGCGCGCCCGTGAGGTCCACAGCGCCTGGCAGGGGCTGCTCGAACTGCGGCGGATGACCAACCCGGGCGGCGTCGTCGACCGCCCCTGCGCCTGGGAGCGCGCACATCTCGTACGGGCCGCCGCCCTCGCCCTCGAAGCGGCGGGGCACCGACCGGCGGGCGCGGAGGCGGAAGCCGGCGGCTACCGGGTGCGGGCCACCCCGCAGCCGGAGGCCGTCGCCGTGCACGAGCCGGAGACGGAGGCGCTGCGCGCCTGCGCCGGGACCCTGGCGCAGGCCGGCTGGCACACGAGCGAGCACACCGACCCGCGTTCGCGGGAACGGTATCTGCTGGCGTCGCCCCGGAGGGCGTGACGGGCCACGTGAGCAAGCGCTCAGTAAGCTTGCGTCCGTCCTGTTCGCCGCCGAGGTAGTCGAGGGGTAGTCGTGTCCGAGCCGTTTTCCGTCCCGGTGACCGTCCGGGGGTACGAGACCGACGTACAGGGACACCTCAACCAGAGCGTGTACCTCCAGTACGGGGAGCACGCGCGCTGGTCGCTGCTCCAGGCGGCCGGGATCCGCCAGGCCGACCTGATGGCGCGGGGGGTCGGCCCCGTCGCCCTGGAGACGACGATCAGTTACCGGCGCGAACTGCTCGCCGGCGACGAGGTCGAGGTGACGTGCGGGTTCGTCTGGGGCGAGGGCAAGACCTTCCGGATCGAGCAGACGATCCGCCGGACGGACGGCACGGTGGCCGCCGAGATCACCGGTGTGGGCGGGCTGATGGATCTCAAGGCACGCCGGCTCGTCGCGGACCCCCGCGCGTACTTCAGGGACCTGGCGGACGACCCGAAGCTGTTCGGGCTGTGAGCGCGGCCGACGGCCCGAAGCTGTTCGGGCCGTCAGCGCGGCCCACGGCCCGAACAGCGGTTGGCGGTCGTCCCGCCGCTCAGCCCAGCGGGTTGAGCAGCTTGGGGTCGTTCTCGAAGGCGAACAGCAGCAGGTCCGTCATCGTGAAGCGGCCCTTGCGGTGGGACGGGAGGCTCGGGCGCCAGCCCGGGTGCTTCACGATCGAGACACGGCTGCCCTCCATCGCCCGGTGGAAGACCTCGGCGACGAGTGTGCCGCCGACTCCGGTGAGACGGCCGGGGTGGCGTTCGTTCACCTCGGCCTCGCGCAGCACGTAGAACCACAGCGGGGTGTGCTCCACGACCCGGGCGCGCTCGGCGTCGGTGAGGCCGTCCAGGACGGCTCCGCCGGCGCCCCGCAGGATCTGGTCCTCGGTCAGCCCCTTGATGCCCATCTGCGCGGCCAGCTGCGGCCCGGTGGCCAGCTCGACCATCGCGGCCCGCGTGAGGTTGCGGAACGCGAGGTTGCGCTGGATCGACGGCGGCGCCGGGCGGCCCCGGCCGTCGAAGGTGCCGGTGGGCAGGGTGGCCAACGGGTCGACGAGCAGGGTGTCCAGACGCTTGGCGACGTTGAACTCGCCCTTGGGCACCACCAGATCGTCCCGGCCGGCCTCACCGAAGTCGAAGAGCCTGCGGAAGTCGACGATCCAGTTGCTCGGCAGCCGCAGGTTCTCCCCCGCGTTCGGGTCGTCGAGGTCGCTCAGGTCGTCCGGACCCGGCGTGAGGTTGCCCGCCGTGCCGCTGAACCGGAAGAGCAGGCCCAGCGAGGCGATCGGACCGGGGCCGCCCGCACGGAACACGCTGTTCCACTGGTAGGCCGTCCGCACCATGCTGTGTCCGAGCCGGTAGGCGGCGACGGAGAACTCGATGGGCATCGTCGGCAGGTCCCCGGGCCGGGTGTACCCCGGAACCTCGAAGTGGCGGCGCCCCCGGGTGAAGACGCGGTCGACGATCTCCGGGTCGACGACGCGCGGCAGGAAGTCGGTGCGCAGGACCCACTGGTAGTGCTTGACGACGATCTCCCGGGCCGTCTGGAAGAGCCGGCGCTCGGGTACTCCCTTGTCGGCGAGCAGGTCGACGACGCGGTTGTGGAAGCGGATGAACGCCAGGTGGAGCTGGCCGACGGCGAGGTTCTCGTCGTTGCGCGCGTCCGGGATGAGCGGGGCACGCATGTCGGCCCGGGTGCCGCCGGCCGTCTCACCGGCCCGGGGCAGGTCGAAGCCCTTCTGGTCGGTGTTGGCGGGCGGGAACTCGGGCGGGAAGCCCACGCCGAGAGTGGTACCCGTCCTGAGGCGGCCGTCGGGCTCGTAGAAGCGGGCGCTGCCGGCATGATGCGGGCCCATGCCGTACAGCGAGTCGAGGTCGAGGGCGGGGCTGCGCCCCTGGAGCAGTTCCTCGACCGGGACGGGCTCGCCGAGCCCGACCTGGGTGCGGTCCAGGGTCAGATCGTGGTCGACGAACTGGCCGAGGTAGGTGAAGCCGGCCGGGACCGCGGTCCCCGGCCTTCCCGAGTCCGGGTCGTCGCCGCCCGCGCCGACCGTGGTCATGGCCTGCGCGAGCTTCGCCCGCAGTGTCTCGTCGAGTTGTACCCCCTTCTTGCCGAACCTGGAGAACCTGAAGGCGAGTTGCTGCTCGGCCGCGCTCGGTACGCGCGCGACGGCGTCCCCCTTCTCGAACTCCAGCACCCTGCCGTCGTCGACGACGTAGTAGCTCTCGCGATGGTGTCGACGCACCATGTGTGTCCCCGTTCTGTCCCCCGGACTCCGCGACCCGGCCACAACCGGACGTACCGGTTCCCACCGGACGCGAAGCGATCATTCGGATGAATCCCTGTTTTCCGACAACGTGCCACGTCCGGCGCGGGTTTCCGCCGCGGCACATCCGGGCCCCATCGACGTACGACGGGACGGACGAATGACGTAGCCGGGGCGTAGGGGACGTAGGGGACGTGGAAGATGTGGGGGATACGGGGGACGCCGGGGGCGTCAGGCGTCGACGGCCGCCGGGCTCCGACCGGCGTCATGGGCCGCCCGCGACTCGGCGATGCAGCCGCGGTAGCGCTTCGCCCACACCGCCATCACGCGACAGCCGACAGCCCTGGCAGCGTGACACCCCGGCCGCAGAGTGAGATTCCGGCCGTTCACCCCGGATTCTCCCCCTTGTGGGTGTGTGTCGGTGCGGAAGGGACGTCTCGTCGGGTATCCCTGCCACGGCGTACCCCCCACCCGCTTCCGGAGGCATCATGCCGATCGCCCGCCGTGTTCTGCTCGCCGCCCTCGCCGCCGGTTCGGCGGGGGCGGCGGTGGCCTGTACCGCCGCCCGTGCCACGCCCTCGGACGACGCGCCCCGCGCGGACGGGGACACGGCGGCCACGGCGGCGGCCCGGCGGCTGCTGCCGGACCACTGGCGGCAGATCACGTTCGCCGAGGGGACCGAGCGGGACGCCTTCCACGTCGCGGGACGCACCGGGCACATCACCGTCACCGGCGACACCCCGGCCACCCGGCTCACCGGTCTGAACTGGTACCTGCGGCACATCGCGTACGCCGAGATCAACTGGGCCGGCGAGCAGACCGGCCTCCCCCGCGCCCTGCCCGGCCTCGACGGCACGGTCACCCGACGCGCGAACGTCCCCCACCGCTTCGCCCTGAACGACACCAACGACGGCTACACCGGCGCCTACCTCGACTGGTCGTACTGGGAGCGCGAGCTGGACGTGCTGGCCCTGCACGGCTACAACGAGATCCTCGTCTACGCGGGCGCGGACGCGCTCTACCACCGGGTGTTCCAGGAGTTCGGGTACGGGGAGGAGGAGCTGCGGGAGTGGATCCCGGGCCCCGCCCACCAGCCGTGGTGGCTGCTGCAGAACCTGTCGGCGTTCCCCTCCCCCGTCTCCCGGCAGCTGCTCGACGCCCGCGCCGCGCTCGGCCGCCGGATCGCCGACCGGGTGCGCGAACTGGGCATGACCCCGGTGTTCCCCGGCTACTTCGGCACGGTCCCGCCGGGCTTCGCCGCGCGTGTCCCGGGGGCGCGGACGATCCCGCAGGGCGAGTGGATGGGCTTCGCCCGCCCGGACTGGCTGGACCCTCGCACGGACACCTTCGCGCGGGTGGCGGCGGCCTTCTACCGCACCCAGGACGAGCTGTTCGGCGGGGCGTCGACCCTGTACAAGATGGACCTGCTGCACGAGGGCGGCGACCCGGGCGACGTCCCCGTGGGCGACGCGGCGAAGGGCGTGGAGCGGGCGCTGCGGCGGGCCCGTCCCGACGCCACCTGGGTGATCCTCGGCTGGCAGCACAACCCGCCGCGCGCGATCGTCGACGCCGTCGACAAGGAGCACATGCTGGTCGTCGACGGCCTCTCCGACCGCTTCCCGACGGTCACCGACCGCGAGGCCGACTGGGGCGGCACCCCGTACGCGTTCGGCTCGATCTGGAACTTCGGCGGCCACACCGCGCTCGGCGCCAACACCCGGGACTGGGCGGAGCTGTACGAGACGTGGCGCACCAAACCCGGCAGCGCGCTGCGCGGGATCGCGCTGCTGCCGGAGGCCGCGGACAACAACCCGGCGGCCTTCGCCCTCTTCTCCGAACTCGCTTGGCAAGAGGGAGATTTGAACCTCGAGTCATGGTTCGCCGAGTGGGCGCACGCGCGGTACGGGGACCGTGATCCGCACGCCGAGGCCGCCTGGGACGTCCTGCGCCGGACCGTCTACGGCACCACGCGCGCCGACGGGTGGAGCGAGGGCGCCGACGGCCTGTTCGGCGCCCGCCCGGCACTCACCGTCGTACGGGCCGCCCGCTGGTCGCCCAAGCAGCTCCGGTACACCGCGGCGGACCTGGAGCCCGCCCTCGGTGAACTGCTGCGCGTCCGGGCCGCGTTGCGCACCTCGTCCGCCTACCGCCGGGACCTCCTCGACGTCGCCCGCCAGACCCTGTCCAACCGCAGCCGGGCGCTGCTGCCGCGGATCAAGGAGGCGTACGACGCCCGGGACGCCGCCCGGCTGAAGGAGCTGGCGGAGGACTGGCTGTCCCTGATGGACCTGCTGGACCGGCTGCTCGCCACCGACTCCCGCCATCTGCTGGGCCGTTGGGTCGCCGACGCGCGCGCCTGGGGGGCGGACGCCGCCGAGCGGGAGCGGCTGGCGTACGACAACCTGTCGCTGCTGACCGTGTGGGGCACCCACGAGGGCGCGGACGCGGGGCTGCGCGACTACGCCAACCGGGAGTGGGCGGGCCTGGTCGGCGGCCTGTACCGGCTGCGCTGGTCGACGTACTTCGAGGAGCTGCGGGCCGCGCTCGCCGAGGGCCGGGCGCCGCAGAAGATCGACTGGTTCGCCCTGGAGGATCGCTGGATCCGCGACCCGGGCCCGCTGGCCACCGAGCCCACCGGGGACACGTACACGGTGGCCGCGCAGGTGTGGGAGCGGCTCACGGCACTCTCCTGAGGAGGCCGGGCCCGCGCGTCCGAGCCCGGCCCTTGCATCGAGTGCATCGAGGCCCGGTCCGCTCGTCGAAGCCCGGCCCGCCCGGCGAAGCGCGGCCGCCATGGAGGCGGTCGCACCGTCCCGGGGCGCACCGCTGGTGTGCGCCCCGGGGACGGCCGCCGCGGACCCCGCTCGGGTCCGCGGCTTCCGGCCGAGGGCCGTCCCCCTCGGCCGGAGTCCGGGCGCCGTACGGCACAGGCGGGTGCCGCCACGGCGTCGGCGCGGGGCGGGGCGGGGCGGCCGGGTCAGTCCCCGGCCGCGATCCGGGCCAGCCGCCGGGCCTCGTCCCGTGTGGAGCGGGCGATCGCGTCCTCGTCCACATGCAGCAGGCGGCCGTCCTCCACGACGGCTCGGCCGCCCACCAGCGACAGGGTCACCGGGGCCGCCGCGCCGAAGACCAGGGCGGTCACCGGGTCGGCGATGGAGGCGTGGGCCAGGGTGTCGAGCTTCCACAGGACAAGGTCGGCGAGCTTGCCGGGCTCCAGGGAGCCGATCTCGGCCGCCCGGCCGAGGACCTGGGCGCCGCCGTAGGTGCCGAGGCGTAGCGCCTGGCGGGCGTCGAGGGCGGCTTCGCGGTGGGGGCCGAGGCGGTTGACGAGGAGCGCGTTGCGCAGCTCGGTGTGGAGTTCGCCGGACTCGTTGGAGGCGGTGCCGTCGACGCCGAGGCCGACGGGGACGCCGGCCGCCAGCATGTCGGGGACGCGGGCGATCCCGGCCGCGAGGCGGGCGTTGGAGGAGGGGCAGTGGGCGACACCGGTCCTCGTGCGGGCGAACGTCTCGATGTCGGAGTCGTTCATGTGGACGCAGTGCGCCATCCACACGTCCTCGCCGAGCCAGCCCGTCGACTCGAAGTAGTCGGTCGGGCCCATGCCGAACAGCTCGTGGCAGAACTTCTCCTCCTCGACCGTCTCCGAGCCGTGGGTGTGCAGCCGCACCCCCAGTCGGCGCGCCAACTCGGCGCCCTGCTTGAGCAGTTCGGTCGAGACGGAGAACGGGGAGCAGGGGGCGACGGCCACCTGGGTCATCGCGCCGAAGGAGGCGTCGTGGTGCTCGCGCACGGTCGCCTCGGTGGCGGCGAGCGCGCCGTCGAGGGTCTCGACGGCGAAGTCCGGGGGCAGACCGCCGTCCTTCTCGCTGCGGTCCATGGAGCCCCGGGCGAGGGTGAAGCGGACGCCCGTCTCGCGGGCGGCCCGGATGATGGCGCCCGACAGGTCGCCGGAGCCCTTGGGGAAGACGTAGTGGTGGTCCATCGCGGTCGTCACACCGCCGCGGGCCATCATCGCGAGGGAGCCCTGGGCCGCCGCGTACGTCATCCGCTCGTCGATGCGCGCCCAGGTCGGGTACAGCGCGACGAGCCAGTCGAAGAGGTTGTGGTCGGTGGCGAGGCCCCGGGTGATCCACTGGTAGAAGTGGTGGTGCGTGTTGACCAGGCCGGGGGTCACCAGATGGCCGGTGGCGTCGATCCGGCGTACGACGTCCGTCAGGCCCTCGGGGGCCCGTCCCGCGCCGACCGACTCGATCACGTGGTCCGCCACGACCACATGGCCCGACGCGTGCTCGGTGTCCCGCGCGTCCACGGTCGCGATCGCCGCGTTCTCGATGACGATGCGCTGTGCCATCGTTGTTCGTCCCAACTCCCGGTGTGCGTACCGGGTCCGCGTCAGAGGGTGGTGAGATCGGCCGGGATCCGCGCCTCGACGCCGTCGCGCAGGACGGTCGCCTCGATGAGGCCGTAGGGGCGGTCGGCGGCGAGATACACCTCGTTGTCGTTCTCGAGGCCGAACGGGGCCAGGTCCACCAGGAAGTGGTGCTTGTTCGGCAGGGAGAAGCGGACCTCGTCGATCTCGTCGCGGTGGTCGATGATCCGGGCGCCCATCGCGTAGAGGGTCTGCTGGAGCGAGAGCGAGTACGTCTCGGCGAAGGCCGCCAGCATATGCCGCTTGACCTGCGCGTACGAGGTGTCCCAGGCGGGCATCGGCCGCGCGTCGTCGGTCCAGTTGAAGCGCCAGCGGCCGGAGACCTCGGTGGCGAGGATGCGGTCGTGCGCCTCGGGGAGGGTCGTGTACTTGTCCTTGACGTACCCCCAGAACTCGGAGTCGGTCGAGTTCATGACCGTGAGGTCCTTGAGGCCGGAGACGACCTCCCAGGCCGAGCCGTCGTAGGTGATCTGGGCGAGCCGGGTCTCCTGGCCGGTGCGGACGAAGGAGTGCGCGCCCTTCCCGGAGTGCTCGACGCGCTCCCAGGAGTACTCCTCGATCCGGATGCGGGCCCGGTGGATGGCCGGCTGGGAGGTCACGAAGTGGCGGGCGAGATGGATGCCGAACTGCTCGGCGGACTCGATGCCGTGCTCCTTGGCGAAGGCGTACACCGTGTTCTTGGTGGTGTCCGTCGGCAGGACGTTCGCGTTGGAGCCGGAGAGGTGGACCTCGTCCATGTCGCCGGAGAGGGACACGGAGACGTTCAGGTCCTTGATGTGGTGGGTGGCGCCGTCCCTCGTGATGCGTACGACGCGGTTCTCGGCCTTGCCGTACTGGTTCTGTCCAAGAGTGGGCATGCGTGCTAACTCCCTCGGTATACGGAGTAGCCGAACGGGTTGAGCAGCAGCGGTACGTGGTAGTGCTCGCCGGGCTGGACGGCGAACGTGATGACCACCTCGGGGAAGAACACACCGCTGTCCCGATGCGCGGGGGCGTCCTGCTGTGCCTCGGCTTGCTGGGTCCCGGCCTGCCTGGCCTGGAAGTACGGCTCCACCGCGAAGTCGAGCCGTACGTGGGTCGTCCCTTCCGGCGGCGCCGGGAGGTCCTTGCACCGGCCGTCGGCGTCGGTCGCGGAACCGCCGAGGTCCTGCCAGTCCGCGTCGCGTCCCGGACGGGCGGCGAGGCGGACGGCGACCCCGGGGGCGGGGCGGCCGACGCTGGTGTCCAGGATGTGCGTGGACACGGAGGCCGTGGTGCTGGTGCTCATGCTGCTCTCAGTCCTCTTCGACCAGTCGGGTCAGGCGGATGCGGTTGATCTTGCCGAGTTCGACGCGGACGATCTCCCGTTCCTCCTCCGGCGTGTTGCCGATGCGTTCCCTGACCGCGTCGCGCATCTGCTCGCCGGTGCGGCCGGTGGCGCAGATCAGGAAGACATGGCCGAACTTCTCCTGGTAGGCCAGGTTCAGTTCGAGCATCTCCGTCTTCAGCGCCTCGGGGGCGCCGGCCATGCCGCGCTGCTCCCTGGCGGAGGTCGCGTCGCCCGGTGTGGGACGGCCGATCGGCGGGTGTCCGGCCATCGCCTCCGCCAGGTCCTCGGCGGTCAGCTCCGCCATGGCGGCGTCACTCGCGTCGAGGAGGTCGCCGACGGTGGCGTACGGCCGGCCGGCGAGGAGTCTGCGCCCCCATTCCGCCGAGGCGCACGCCTCGTGGAGCGCGGCGACGGCGGCGTGCTTCTCCAGGGTGTTGAACCGGGCGAGGCCCGGCGTCGAGGAACGCGAAGTCACGGGAGCCTCCGTGGCCGTGGTGCGGGACTGGCTACGGCAAGCTAACGCCCCGCGACGACACCGCGTCAACAGTTTGTTGAAAAAACACGTGGGCGTCGCCGGCCTGCCGCTGCCCGAGGGGACCGCCCTCAGCCGCTCCTCAGCCCCCCTTGGCCGGGTTCTCCCTGTTCAGATAGTTGTAGACGGTGAAGCGGCTGACGCCGAGGGCGCTCGCGACGGTCTCCACGCCGTGCCGCACGGAGAACGCGCCGCGCGCCTCCAGTGTTCGTACGATCTCCTGCTTGGTCCTGCGGTCGAGGTCGGCGAGGGCCTTGCCGTGCTTGCGCTCCAGCGCGGCGAGGATGTGGTCCAGCGACTCGGCGAGCTGCGGCAGCCGTACGGCGACGACGTCGGCGCCCTGCCAGGACAGCACGACGTCGTCGGGGCCGGCCTCGCCCGGCGGCAGCAGGACCCCGCCCATCGCGTCGACCAGCGGCTTGACGGCCGCGACGAAGGGGTCGTCCCCGGCGGCGGTCACCCCTGCCCCTCCCCGCTCTCCCCGACCACGTTGACCTGGAGCGAGACCCGGGTGGCGCCCGCCTCCAGGGCCCGGCGCAGCAGCGCGTCGACCGCGGTGAGGACGGCGTCGGCGCCGCCCTCGGCGGTGTTGCCGAAGGGGCCCACGTCGACGGCGTCCAGCTCGGCGGCCTCGATGACGTCCCGGGCGACCAGCGCGTGCCGGGGCGGCTCGTCCAGGTCGAACGGCTCGGTGGTGAACTCCACTCGCAATCGCACTACGCCCCCATGACCTCGGATCCGACCCGCGCGTTCTGTCATCACACCGGCGGTGTGCCGCAGCCGCTCCGACACGACCTTAACGGCGACCGGGTCCCGCCGAGCACGCCGGCGTCGGGAGGTGAGCCCGGGCGAAACGCCGCGGTGGTCCTTCGTGAGCCTCCCGTGACCGGTCACCATTCCCCCTCATGGACATCCTGCTCGTAGCCAGCGCGTTCAACAGCCTCTCCCAGCGGGTGCACGCGGAACTGTCCGACCGGGGCCACCGGGTCGACGTCGTTCTGGCCACGCACGGCACCGACGCGGTCGTGGCCGCCGTGCGCGCGTCGCCCCCGGACCTGATCGTCGCCCCGATGCTGCGGACGGCGCTGCCCGAGGAGGTCTGGCGGGAGCACACCTGCCTCATCGTGCACCCGGGACCGCCCGGCGACCGCGGCCCGTCCTCCCTGGACTGGGCGATCACCGAGGGGGCGCCCCAGTGGGGCGTGACGGTCCTGCAGGCCGAGGCGGGGATGGACGCCGGTGACGTCTGGGCCGCCGTGTCCTTCCCGGTGCCGCCCGTCGGCAAGAGCGACCTGTACCGGGGCGAGGTCGCCGACGCCGCCTCGGCCGCCGTCCTGCTGGCCGTCCGGCGGTACGCCGAGGGGTCCTTCAAGCCGCGGCCGCAGACCGATCCCGGGATCCGGGTGGTGTGGCGGGACTTCCTCCGTCAGGAGCGGCGCCGGATCGACTGGGAGAACGACAGCACGGAGACGGTGCTGAGCAAGCTCCGCGCGGCCGACTCGCAGCCGGGCGTCCTCGACGAACTTTTCGGCCGGGAGGTGTTCCTGCACGGCGGGCACCCCGAGGACCGCCTCCGCGGCGCTCCCGGCGAACTGCTGGCGACGCGGGCCGGCGCGGTCTGCCGGGCCACCCGGGACGGCGCGGTGTGGATCCCCGAACTGCGCCCCCGCAAAGGTTCCGGCGACCCGGCGCCGTTCCGCCGCCCCGCGGAATCGGTGCTCGCCGGCTTCGCCGCCCCGCCCGGCGCCACCGGGACCGCGCCCGGCCCCGACGGCCGGCCGCCGCGGCTGCCCGTGAGTGCCGTACCGCTGGAACTGCCCGCGGACCGGCGCACCTTCTGCGACATCCGGTACCGGCTGCGGGGCGACGTGGGGTTCCTCGACTTCTCGTTCCCCGGGGGCGCCATGAGCACCGACCACTGCCGCCGGCTGCTCGACGCCTACCGGTACGCGCTCGCCCGCCCCACCCCGGTGCTGGTGCTCGGCGGGTCCCGCGACTTCTTCTCCAACGGCATCCATCTGGGCGTCATCGAGGCGTCCAACGACCCGGCGGCGGAGTCCTGGGCCAACCTCAACGCCATGAACGACCTGGTCGAGGCGGTGCTGCGCACCACCGACCGCCTGGTGGTGGCGGCGCTCGGCGGCAACGCGGCGGCCGGCGGCGTGATGCTCGCCCTGGCCGCCGACGAGGTGTGGTGCCGCGAGGGCGCCGTCCTCAACCCGCACTACCGGCGCATGGGCCTGTACGGGTCGGAGTACTGGACGTACACCCTTCCCCGCCGGGTCGGGGCGGAGACGGCCGAGCGGCTGACCGGCGAGGCGCTGCCGGTGAGCACCGCGACCGCCGCGCGGCTCGGGCTGGTGGACCGTTCGCTGCCGGTCCCGCCCCAGGGGTTCGCGGCCGAGGTGGAGCGCAGGGCCGCGTCGCTGGCCGACGCCCCGGACCTCGCCGCGCGGATCACCGCGAAGACCGCGGCCCGCCGCGCGGACGAGGAGCGGCGGCCCCTCGACGAGTACCGGCGGGCCGAACTCGAGCGGATGCACGCCGTCTTCTTCGATCCGCGCGCCCCGTACCACGCCCTGCGGTCGGCGTTCGTCCGCAAGCTCGCGCACGGCTCCGCCCGGCCCCTGGCCACGGAGGGCGTGCGATGAGCGGGCGCCTGCTGGTGGCGGGCGTCGGCAACATCTTCCTCGCGGACGACGCCTTCGGACCCGAGGTGGTCCGCGCCCTGGAGGGGCGACCGCTGCCGCCCGAGGTGCGGGTGCGGGACTTCGGCATCCGCGGCATGGACCTCGCCTACGAACTGCTCGGCGGCTACGACACGGCCCTGCTGGTCGACGCCTCCGTCCGGGGCCACCGGCCCGGCACCCTGTCGCTGGTCGAACCGGAACTCCCCGACCGCGCCCACGGCGGCCCGCCGCCCGAGGCACACGGCATGGACCCGGCGAAGGTCCTGTCCCTGGCCGCGCACCTCGGCGACGAGCCGCTCCCCCGGGTGCTGGTGCTCGCCTGCGAGCCGGAGGTGCTGCCGAACGGTGACGAGGACATCGCCCCGGGTGTCAGCGCGACGGTGCGCGACGCCGTCGCGCGCGCCGTCACGGCGCTGCACGTCCTGGTCCCGGCCCTGCTCGCCGACCCGGCGGCGACACCCACGCTGACCCCGGCGGCGACGCCCGGGTGACCCCGGCGGGGACGCCCGGGTGATCCCGCAAGGACGCCCGCGCTGACCCCGGCGGCGACACCCCGATGAACCCTGCGGGGACGCCCGGGTGATCCCTGCGGGGACGCCCGGGTGATCCCGGCGGGGACGCCCGCGCTGAACCCGGCGGGGACGCCCGCGCTGAACCCGGCGGCGACACCCGCGCTGACCCCGGCGGCGACACCCGCGCTGACCCCGGCGGCGACGCCCGGATGATCCCGGGGGGGACGCCCGGGTGATCCCGCAAGGACGCCCGCGCTGACCCCGGCGGCGACACCCCGATGAACCCGGCGGGGACGCCCGGGTGATCCCGGCGGGGACGCCACGTTGAGCCGCCCGGACGAATCCCCGGGCCCGTCAGCGGCCCGTCTCCCCCGCCCGGTGACCCGCGGCGCGCAGGATCGGCAGCGGTCCGACGCACCCGACCCCTCGCGAGGAGCTGCGCCATGTGCGAGTCCGTGGACGACGTCACCCAGGCCGTCCTGGCGAAGAACGACGGGCTGGCCGCGAGCCTGCGCGACGAACTCGCCGGACGCGGAGTGACCGTGGTGAACCTGCTGTCCAGCCCCGGCAGCGGCAAGACCGAGCTACTCGGCCGGGTGCTGGCCCGGGCGGTCGAGCGCGGTGTCCCGGTGGCCGCGCTGACCGCTGACCTGGCGACCGAGAACGACGCCCGCAGGCTCGCCCGCTCGGGGGCACCGGTGAAGCAGTTGCTGACCGACGGGCTGTGCCATCTGGAGGCCCGGCAGTTGCGCGGCCACGTGGAGAGCTGGCTGCCCGCCGACACGTCACTGCTGTTCGTGGAGAACGTCGGCAACCTCGTCTGCCCCGCCTCCTACGACCTGGGGGAGAGCCTGCGGATCGTCCTGATGGCGGTGACGGAGGGCGAGGACAAGCCGCTGAAGTACCCCACGGCCTTCGGCTCCGCCCAGCTCGTGGTGCTCACCAAGACCGACCTCGCCGGGGTCGCCGGATTCGACGAGTCCGCCTTCCGCGCCCACGTCCAGCGGGTCAACCCGGGGGTGGAGGTGGTGCGGTCCTGCGCCCGGGGCGGCGAGGGCGTCGACACCGTCCTGGAGCGGGTGCTCGCGGTGCGGGACGGAGCGCCCGTCCACCGGCCTCCCCTGGCACCGCGCCCGCACAGCCACGGGGACGCCGCACCCGGCCTGGCGGCCGGCCGCGTCTCGTGACGGCGCCCGCCACCCGTGCCCCGCGCGCCACCGGCGGCGAGCGGACGGTGCGCCGGCGGGTCACGGTGCGCGGCACGGTGCAGGGCGTGGGCTTCCGCCCGTTCGTCCACCGCCTGGCCACCGACCTGGAGCTGGCCGGGTTCGTGGGCAACACGGCGGACGGTGTGCTCATCGAGGTGGAGGGCCCGCCGGACGGCATCGCCCGCTTCTGCGACCGACTGGCCGCCGAGCCGCCGCCGTTGGCCGCCGTCACCGCCGTCGGCGTCGAGGACCTGCCCGTCACCGGCACCGACGACGCCTTCACGATCCGTACCACCGACCGGTCCCCGGGCCGCACCCTGCTCCCGCCGGACGTGGCGACCTGCGCGGACTGCCTGCGGGAGCTGGCCGATCCGGCCGACCGCCGGCACCGGCACCCCTTCGTCACCTGCACCCACTGCGGGCCCCGCTTCACCATCGCCACCGGGATGCCGTACGACCGGGCGGTCACCACCATGGCCGCGTTCCCCCTGTGTCCGGCCTGCGCCCGCGAGTACGCCGATCCCGGAGACCGCCGCTTCCACGCCCAGCCCGTCGCCTGCCCCGACTGCGGGCCCCGGCTGCGCCTGGTGCCCGCGCCGGGCGGCGGTGTCCGGCCGGCCCGGGACGCCGGCGCCCTCGCGGCGGCCCGCGCGCTGCTGGCCACCGGCAGGATCGTCGCCGTCAAGGGCCTGGGCGGCTACCACCTGGCGTGCGACGCCACCGACGCGAGCGCCGTCGACACGCTGCGCGCCCGCAAGGCGCGCGGCGGCAAGCCGTTCGCGGTGATGTGTGCGGACCTCGACACCGTACGGCGGTTCGCCGCCGTCTCCGCGGCCGAGGAGGCGACGCTCACCGGCCCCCGGCGCCCGATCGCGCTGCTGCGCCCACGCGCGGGGCAGCAGGTGCTCGCGCCCGGTGTGTGCCCCGGCAGCCCGCACGTCGGCGTGATGCTGCCGTACACCCCGCTGCACACCCTGCTGTTCGGGTTGCCCGGCGATCCGCCGGGCCCGCGCGTGCTGGTGATGACGAGCGGCAACCGCTCCGGGGAACCGATCGTGACGGACGACGACGAGGCGCTGACCCGGCTGGCGGGGCTCGCGGACGCCTGGCTCGCCCACGACCGGGAGGTCTCCGCGCCGTGCGACGACTCCCTGCTGCGGGTGCGCGCCGACGGCACCGAGCAGGTGCTGCGCCGGTCCCGGGGATATGTACCGCGCCCGCTGCGGCTGCCGGTGGCGGTGCGGCCCGCGCTCGCGGTGGGCGGCGACCTGAAGAACGCCCTGTGCGTCGGCGAGGGCGACCAGGCGTGGTTCGGCCCGCACATCGGCGACATGGGCGACCTGACCACGCTGGAGGCGGCCCGGCGGGCGGAGACGCGGATGCGGAGCCTGACCGGCGTCAGCCCCGAGCTGGTCGCCGCGGACCGGCACCCCGGCTACCACTCCGCCCGGTGGGCCGCCCGGCTGGCCGGGGGCAGACCCGTGCTGGTCCAGCACCACCACGCGCACATCGCCTCGGCGATGGCCGAGCACGGCCTCGACGGCACGACACCCGTCATCGGCGTCGCGTTCGACGGCACGGGCTACGGCGACGACGGCACCGTCTGGGGCGGTGAGATCCTGCTCGCCGACTACGCCGGCCACCGGCGCCTCGCCCACCTGGCCCCCGCCCCGCTGCCCGGCGGTGACGCGGGCGTGGCCAACCCGTGCCGCCTCGCACTGGCCCGGCTGTGGGCCGCGGGCCTGCCGTGGGACACGGACCTGCCCTGCGTGACCGCCTGCACCCCCGATGAACTCCACGTGCTGGAGCGCCAGTTGACGCGGGGGCTGGCCTGTGTGGCGACGTCCAGCATGGGCCGGCTCTTCGACGCCGTGTCGTCCCTCGCCGGGGTGTGCCACCGGGCGGGGTACGAGGCCCAGGCCGCCCTGGAACTGGAGGCCGCGGCGGCCTCCGTCTGGGACGCCGACACCTCGGCGTACGCCTTCGGTGTCGCCGCCGGTGTGTGGGATCCCGCGCCCGTACTGCGCGCGCTCGTCGCCGATCTGCGCCGGGGCACCCCGGCGGCCGTGCTCGCTGCGCGCTTCCACCGGGGCGTCGCGCGGGCCGTCGTGGAGAGCTGCCGGGGGGCGCGCCGGGACACCGGCCTGGCCGTCGTCGCCCTGAGCGGCGGCGTCTTCGCCAACGCCCTGCTGGAGGAGGAGTGCGCGCGGCTGCTGGCCGGGGCGGGCTTCACGGTGCTGCGGCACGGCGAGGTGCCGCCGAACGACGGCGGACTGGCCCTCGGCCAACTGGTGGTCGCGGCTCACCTACGACAAGAGGAGTGACCCATGTGCTTGGCAGTGCCCGGCAAGGTCGTGGACATCGACGACAGCGCCGACCCCCTCACCGGGCTGATCGACTTCGGCGGTGTGCAGAAGCGGGCGTGCCTGGAGTACGTGCCCGACGTACGGGTGGGTGAGTACGTCATCGTGCACGTCGGGTTCGCGCTCCAGCGCCTGGACGAGGAGTCGGCCCTGGCGTCCTTGAAGCTGTTCGAGGAACTGGGGCTGCTGGAGGAGGAGTTCGGTGACGCCTGGGAGCAGGCGGCGAAGGAGGCGGGAACCGCGTGAAGTACATCGACGAGTTCAACGACCCCGCTCTGGCGCGGCGGCTGCTGGACGAGATCCGTGCCACCGCCACCCGGCCGTGGGCCCTGATGGAGGTGTGCGGCGGGCAGACCCACTCGATCGTCCGGCACGGCATCGACCGTCTGCTGCCCGACGAGGTGGAGCTGATCCACGGGCCCGGCTGCCCCGTGTGCGTGACGCCGTTGGAGGTCATCGACAAGGCGCTGGAGATCGCCTCCCGCCCCGGGGTGATCTTCTGCTCCTTCGGGGACATGCTGCGGGTGCCCGGCACCGACCGGGACCTGTTCCGGGTCAAGGGCGGGGGCGGCGACGTCCGCGTGGTGTACTCGCCGCTCGACGCGCTGGAGCTGGCCCGCCGCAACCCGGACCGGGAGGTGGTCTTCTTCGCCATCGGCTTCGAGACCACGGCACCCGCCAACGCGATGGCCGTGCACCAGGCGCGCCGCCTGGGCCTGACCAACTTCAGCCTGCTGGTGTCGCACGTACGGGTGCCCCCGGCCGTCGAGGCCATCATGACGGCGCCCTCATGCCGGGTGCAGGGCTTCCTGGCCGCCGGGCACGTGTGCAGCGTGATGGGCACGGCCGAGTACCCGGAGCTGGCCGAGCGGTTCCGCGTCCCGATCGTGGTGACCGGCTTCGAACCGCTGGACATCCTGGAGGGCATCCGCCGCGCGGTCCGTCAGCTGGAGCGCGGTGAGCACCGGGTGGAGAACGCCTACGCGCGTGCCGTACGGGACGAGGGCAATCCGGCCGCCGTCCGCATGATCGAGGAGGTGTTCGAGGTCACCGACCGCAACTGGCGGGGCATCGGACGCATCCCCGCGAGTGGCTGGCGGCTCACCGACGCCTTCCGCGCGTACGACGCCGAGCACCGCTTCGACGTCACCGGCATCCGTACCGAGGAGCCGGCCGAGTGCCGCAGCGGCGAGGTGCTGCAAGGGCTGATCAAGCCCACGGAGTGCGCCGCGTTCGGCACCACCTGCACCCCGCGCACCCCGCTCGGCGCCACGATGGTGTCCAGCGAGGGTGCCTGCGCGGCGTACTACCTGTACCGCCGGATGAACGACGGCCCGACGCCGCAGGCCGCTGCGGTCGCGCGGGAGGAGATGAACCCCGTTGCCTGAACAACTCGCCGATGTGGTCGATCCGTCCGCCTGGACCTGTCCCGCTCCCCTGCGCGACCAGCCGGTCGTGGTGATGGGGCACGGCGGAGGGGGTGCGCTGTCGGCGGAACTGGTCGAGCAGGTCTTCGCCCCCGCCTACGGCAACGCCGTCCTGGCCTCGCTCGCCGACTCCGCCGTCCTCGAACTCGGGGGCGCGCGGCTGGCGTTCTCCACCGACTCCTATGTGGTCCGGCCGCTGTTCTTCCCCGGTGGCTGCCTGGGTGATCTCGCGGTCAACGGCACCGTCAACGACCTGGCGATGAGCGGTGCCCGGCCCGCGTATCTGTCCTCCGCGTTCGTGCTGGAGGAGGGCGTGGAGCTGACGGTGGTGGAGCGGATCGCGCGCGCCATGGGCGCGGCGGCCGAGGCCGCCGGCGTCCTGGTCGCCACGGGCGACACCAAGGTGGTGGAGTCCGGACACGGCGACGGGGTGTACGTCACGACCGCCGGGGTGGGTCTCGTCCCGGAGGGCGTGGACATCCGGCCGCAGCGGGCGCGGCCGGGGGACGCGGTCATCGTCAGCGGGCCCATCGGTCTGCACGGGGTGGCGATCATGAGCGTGCGGGAGGGGCTGGAGTTCGGGGTGGACGTCGCCAGCGACACGGCGCCGCTCGCGGACCTGGTCGCGGCGATGCTGGCCGTCACCCCCGACATCCATGTGCTGCGCGATCCCACCAGGGGCGGCCTCGCGGCGTCCCTGAACGAGATCGCCCGGGCCTCGGGGACCGGCGTCCGGCTCCAGGAGCGTGCCATTCCGGTGCCGGACGCGGTGGCCAACGCCTGCGGTTTCCTCGGGCTGGACCCCCTGTACGTCGCCAACGAGGGGCGGCTTGTGGCCTTCGTGCCGCCGTCGGCGGCGGAGGAGGTGCTGGCGGCGATGCGTGCCCATCCGCGGGGCGCCGGGGCCACGCTGATCGGCGAGTGCGTCGCCGACCATCCGGGGATGGTCGTGGTCGCCACCGGTCTCGGCGGCACACGGGTGGTGGACCTGCCGCTCGGCGAGCAGCTGCCGCGCATCTGCTGAGGAGGACGTCTTCGCTGAAAACGACATTCGAGGGCCCCGCCGGCGTTGGCGGGGCCCTCGGGTTGTGCGGTGGCCGGGGCCGGCCTCGGACTATGCGGGGGCCGGTTCGATCGCGGCGATCTCCAGTTCCCGGCCGCTGCGCAGCTCGGTGGAGGGCCGGTCGCAGCGCGGGCACCAGAAGAACGGCGGCATGCCCACCGCGAACTCCTCGGCGCACGGGTCGCACCACGCCTGTGCGGGGACCTGCTCGACCAGGAGCCGGGCGCCGGCGAGGGCAGTGCCGTCGCGGGCCACCTCGAAGGCGAAGCCGAGGGCGTCGGGGACGACGCCCGCCAGCTCCCCGACCCGGACGGTCACCGCCGAGACGGAGTCCGTGCCGTCCGCACGGGCCAGCTCATCGGCCCGTTCGATGATCGCGGTCGCGATCGACAGTTCGTGCACGGCCGGCTCACGGGTACCGGTGGCCGGCGCGGAAACCGCCGGCCATCCGCCAGATCCGCGCCTCCCGCCGCAGGCTCGGCAGCTCCCACAGGAGCAGCCCCAGGGCCAGGCCGCCGACCAGGGCGGCCTCGGCCTTCAGGACCCGCTGCCCGGTCATCCCGCCCCGTCTCCTGACGGCGCCCGGCCTTCGTACGCGCATGTACGTCTTCATTGCGGCGACTCCCTGCTGTCTCATCCGGGTGAGATGTTCGGCATGGTCTCCGCGAGGGTGTCATGCCGCTTCCAGTGGATCCCGGTGGAACGGCGCGCGTCGGCGGTGCCGTCCTCGTGGTGTCCCTTCTGGTTCTTGTACGGTCCCCGGTTGCCCTGGTGCATGCCCATGACGTGCCGGGGCGTGTCGGGCCTGGCCTGGGCCCGGCCCACTCTGATGCTGCCCATGGGTGTTCTCCTTCCTCGCCTCCGACCGGCGGAGTGCGTGGTCATGACCGCTCGGTGAGGTCCTCGAAGAATTCCTCGACGGCCGGCCAGACCCGGCCGCCGCCGGACAGGCCGCGCCACTCGCGGCGTACGAGGGCGACCATGCGGTAGCAGTCGTCGATCGGCACGATCCAGTGGTGGTCGAGCCCGTGGACGGTGTTCACCAGCAGGGCCTCCACATCGGGTTCCACGCCGGCGAGCTGCGGACACGTCCTGGTCAGCTGTTCCCAGGCCGAGGCCTCCACCTCCCACCGCATGGCGCCCGCGGGGCTGGGGCCCTCGGCGGTGACCGTGCCGTCCGTCCGGGGCACGAAGAAGACCAGGCCGACCGGGACGCCCAGGACGGCCGTGTCCAGGTGGGGCAGCCGCACCCTGCGCCGGGGCACGAGCCGGTGGTGGCCCTCCGCCGCCTTGGCGTCGGCGAACAGCACCGAGCAGGGGCCGCACACGCAGCGCACCTCCGCCTGCCCGGTGTCGTAGAGGTGGGCGTGCTCGTCGGCGACCGGTGCGGCGCACAGGTCGCACACCTCCGCCCCGGCCGCCGAGGAACGGTCGGCCGAGGAGCGGATGAGGCGGGCCAGCGCTCCCTCGGTGGTCACGGGGTGCCCCGGCGCTTGAGTGTGGTCAGCGGCACGAACGCCGGGGGCGGGGCCTCCGCGACCGGCTCCACCGCCGTCAGCTCGGGAGCCATGGCGAGCACCGCCTCGCGGACGGCGGTAGTCACGTCGCCGCCGCCCCCTCCGCCGCCGCACCCGGATCCGCAGCCGCCGCCCGACGTCAGGCGGACCCGGGCCACGTCCCCGTCCACGCCGGCCCATTCGACGTCGCCGCCGCGCTCCCGGACGGCGGGCCGCAGGCGCTCGACCGCGCGGGCCGCCCGCTGCTCGGGGGGCTCGGGGTGGATGTCGTGCAGGACCAGCAGATGGCCCAGCAGTTCGTCGTCGGCGAGGCGTTCGGCGAGCGGAGCGTCCGCGTGGTCCAGGACCCGGGCGAGGGCCTCGCCGTAGACCTCGGTCAGCAGCCGTACCGCCTCGGTGGCGGAGCGGGTCGCCGGGCCGGGCGCGGAACCGACCTCCTCCAGCAGCTCGTCGAGGCGGGCGAGCCGTGCCTCGACGTCCGGGTCCGCGAGCCGTGCGGGGGCGGCGGCCTCAGCCATGGTTCGCCCCGTACGTCGGCGAGTGGAGTGTGGTGAGGGTCTTGCCCTTGCCGACGTACATGTGGACGCCGCACGGCAGGCAGGGGTCGAAGCTGCGCACGGTGCGCATGATGTCGATGCCCTTGAAGTCGTCGGGCCCGTTCTCCTCGAAGATCGGCTGGCCCTGGACGGCGTCCTCGTACGGGCCGGGGGTGCCGAACTTGTCGCGCGGGCTGGCGTTCCACGGGGTGGGCGGGTACGGGTGGTAGTTGGCGATCTTCTTGTCCTTGATCACCAGGTGGTGGGAGAGGACACCGCGCACGGCCTCGTGGAAGCCGCAGCCGATCGCCTCGTCGGGCACCTCGAAGTTCTCGAACACCTTGGTCTCGCCGGCCCGCACCAGCCCCATGGCCTCCTCCAGGAACTGGAGGGCCATCGCGGCCGCGTAGGCGACGAAGTACGGCCGGGCGCGGTCGCGTTCGATGGTGTTGCTCCACTGCGGGATGCGCCACTCGAACGTCGTCTCCGGCAGCTTCTCGCCCTTGGGCAGGGAGATGCGCACGCTGTGGCCGGTGGCCTTGACGTACGGGGTGTCGACGAGGCCGCTCAGCGCGGTCGACCACAGCCGGGCGAGGGGGCCGCCGCCGGTGTCGAGGGCGAGGTGGTCGCCGGTGCGCGGGTCGAGCCAGCGAGGGCTCATGACCCAGCTGTACTTGTCGTCGAAGTTCCGCTTCTGCGGCACCGGGACGGTGGTCTGGTTCCACGGGTGGCGCATGTCGACGGGGTTGCCGAGCGGGTCGTGCGTGACGAACGGCTGCTCGTTGACCCAGTCCTCGTAGTACGAACTGCCCAGCATGATGCGCAGGCCGAGGTTGATGTCGATGAGGTTGTTGGTGACGAGTTCGCCGTCGACGATGACGCCCGGGGTGACGTACATCTGCTTGCCCCAGGTGTTCATGGTCTCGTAGCGGTAGTCGACGGTCATGGGGTCCTGGAAGGCACCCCAGCAGCCCAGCAGGACACGGCGGCGGCCGACCTCCTCGTAGCCGGGCAGCGCCTCGTAGAAGAAGTCGAAGACGTCGTCGTTCATGGCGACGGCCTTCTTCACGAAGTCGATGACCCGCATGAGCCGGCTGAGGTAGTCGGTGAAGGTGGTCGGCTGCGGCATCGTGCCGACGCCGCCCGGGTACAGCGTGGACGGGTGGACGTGCCGCCCCTCCATCAGGCAGAACATCTCACGCGTGATGCGGCTGACCTTCAGGGCCTCCTTGTAGACCTCGCCCTCGAAGGGGTTGAAGGCCCGCATGATGTCGGCGATGGTGCGGTAGCCGTGGATGTCGCCGCGGGGTGCCGAGGTGCTCTCGGCGCGGGCCAGCACACCGGGGTTGGTGGACTTGACCATCGCCTCGCAGAAGTCCACGAAGACCAGGTTGTCCTGGAAGATCGTGTGGTCGAAGATGTACTCGGCCGCCTCACCGAGGTTGACGATGTAGTCGGCCAGCGGGGGCGGCTTGACGCCGTAGGCCATCTGCTGGGCGTAGTCGGAGCAGGTGGTGTGGTTGTCGCCGCAGATGCCGCAGATCCGGGACGTGATGAAGCCCGCGTCCCGGGGGTCCTTGCCCTTCATGAACACCGAGTAGCCGCGGAACAGCGACGAGGTGCTGTGGCATTCCACGACTTCCCGGTTGGCGAAGTCGATCTTCGTGTAGATGCCCAGGTTCCCGATGATCCGGGTGATCGGATCCCAGGACATGTCCACGAGTTGTGGCGGCTTGCGCTCGGTGGGCCGGGCCTCGGTGGTGGTCATGTGCGGTGCTGCCCCTCGCTGTCGGCGTGGTGTGGGTGGGGGTGATGGAAGTCGCTTGGGTTCGTGCGGTACTGGGGGTACGGGGTGGCCGGGGGCGCGGCGGTGGAACGCCGTGCGTGCCCGGCGTCAGGGGCGGTAGCGCGGGTTGTAGCCGCTGGTCAGCTTGCGCTTGTTGTGGCGCCACCTGGGCTCGTGGTTGACCAGCTCGTTGGTCATGCCGCGCAGCCGGCGGATGACGGCCCCGTACGGCTTGATGGCCAGCGACGACAGGGTTCCGCCCGGCGGTTCGTCCATGAACGGCATGAACGCGTCGGGGAAGCCGGGCATGGTGCAGCCGATGCAGATGCCGCCGACGTTCGGGCAGCCGCCGATGCCGGCCATCCAGCCGCGCTTGGGCACGTTGCAGTTGACCACGGGACCCCAGCAGCCGGTCTTCACCAGGCACTTGGGCGAGTTGTAGTCCTTGGCGAAGCCGGCCTGCTCGTAGTACGCGCCCCGGTCGCAGCCCTCGTGGACCGTCTTGCCGAACAGCCACTGCGGTCGCAGCATGTGGTCCAGCGGGGGCGGGGGCGCGGAGCCGGCCGCGTGGTAGAGGACCCAGACCAGGGTCTCCATGAAGTTCTCGGGCTGGATCGGGCAGCCGGGCACGTTGACCACGGGCAGCCCGCCCTGGGAGGTGTAGTCCCAGCCCAGGTAGTCGGCGAGGCCCATGCATCCGGTCGGGTTGCCGGACATGGCGTGGATGCCGCCGAAGGTGGCGCAGGTGCCGGCGGCGACCACGGCCCATGCCTTGGGGGCGAGTTGGTCGATCCACCAGTTGAGGGTCTGCGGCTCCCCGGTCTCCGGGTCGTTGCCGAAGGACGTCCAGTAGCCGTCGCCCTCGATGATGTTCTGGTTGGGGATCGAGCCCTCGATGACGAGGATGAAGGGGGCCAGGTCGCCGCGTGCCGCCGCCCGGTAGGGGGCGAGGAAGTCCTCGCCGCCCAGGCTCGGGGACAGCACCTTGTTGACGAGGTTCACCTTCGGCAGGCCGGGGATCAGCCCGAGGACCACGTCCTCGATGGAGGGCTGGCCGGCGGCGGTCAGCGAGACCGTGTCGCCGTCGCAGCTCATGCCCTCGGAGATCCACAGGATCGTGATCTCGTCGAAGCCCTCACGGTCCTCGGCTCGGCTGGGTTCCTCGCTGACTTCGGTGGTACTGCTGCTGGTGGTCATGTCATCGGCCTCCGGTGCGGTGGGTCTCGGAGTCGGTCGTGTGCCGCGCCGGGGCTGCGGCGGGAGCCGGTTTCGACGGCTCGTCCGGGGATGCGGCGGGCTCCAGTGGTTCGAGCTCGTCGGGCCGGAAGTACAGGAAGCGGCCGTACCAGGTGTGCAGTTCGGACGCGGGGTCGTCGTCGAGGGTGACGGCGAGGTGCACGCTGCCGTCGACGTCGTGGAAGACGGCGGCCACCTCCGCGGTGCGCCCGGCCAGGAACATGTCCTGGGCGTCGGCGCTCCTGCGGGGCCGGAGCCGGACGCGGCTGCCACCGCCGACCGGCACACCGTCGACGAGCACGGTCTCCGTGGTCGGCGAGAGCCCGTCGTCAGCCCCCTCCTGCCACCACACGGGCCGCTCGGCCCCGGACGCCGGGGACGTCGCGGGAGCGGCGAAGGGGGGCGCGGGGGCCGGGGGCGCGGCCGTCGGGGCGGGGGCCGGGGGCGCGGCCGTCGGGGCGGTGGCCGTGCGCGCGGCCGTCGGGGCGGGGGCCGGGGTCAGGGAGCGGACCGCTCCGTGGAGGCGGGCGAAGACCTCCGGGGGCATGGTGTCGACGCGGTCGAGGATCGCGGCGGCCCGCGCGTCGGTGGCGCGTGCCTCCCGTTTCTCGTCGTCGGTCAGCAACATGGTGCGCAGCGTGAGGATCTCGTCGATCTCCGCGGCGTCGTGCAGGTCCCCCGGGCTCTCCGGGGCCACCTGGGGATGGTCGGGCAGGATGATCGGCGCGGAGAGCACGACGGGCGCGGTGGGGGGCTCGTCGGCGAGGACGGGGAAAGTGAACTCGTTACGGCAGGCCCGCGCGTGGCCGTCCAGCTCCGCCGGCGGGTCGATCAGCGAGACGAACTCCACGCCGTCACCGCCGATGAGCGTGTGGGTGGCGACGAGGGCCCGGCGCAGCGCCTCGTCGCGGGGCGCGCGGGGCGCCGGGCCGCTCCCGGCGTTCGCGGTGCGCACACGGAGCCGGCAGAGGCCGTCCGCGATCCGCTCGGCCGTCAGGGTGACGCTCGCCGTCACCTCCTCACGGCGTCGCACCACCCGCCCGGCGCCACCGGGCAGCGGCTCGATGTCCTCACCTGCCGCCGACACCGCCGGGACGGTGCGCTCGCCGCGCAGCAGGTCCTCCAGCGGGACGACGACGTCGGTCTCACGCGGGACCGCTTCGTCGAAGGTCAGATGGACCGTGCCGTCGTCGGTCCGCAGCGACTCGACCGCCCGGTGGACGCCGTCGGGGCCGGCCTCCTCCACCTGCTTGCGCTGCGTCTGCAGATGACGGACCCTCACCCGGACGGTCGCGCCGGGCCGCCGGACGCGCAGCAGGCACTCGGTCCGCTGGTACCAGGAGTCGGCCGAGCCGGACACACCCGGGACGACAGGGCCGTCGGCCTCCACCCACGCGCGGGGGAACAGCACCCCGAACTGCCAGCGGACGCGGTTCTTGGCGGAGGACCGCCGGTAGGGGTACAGGAGGTAGCCCTCGTAGAGGACGGCGTCGGCGACGGCGGCGATCCGCTCGAAGACGCCCCCGGACGGGTCCGGCGGCAGGCCGGTGTCCATGCCCGTGTCCGGGCACACCGTGCCGCTGTCGACCGGTCCGTACGCCATCGCGCCCTCCTTCTGCTCGTGTGCCGGGCCATCCCTTCCACCACCGTCACACCGCTCACGCCCTCTCGCCTCCTCCGGCGCAGCGCACTGAGCCGTTCGAGGGGCAACCCGGCGTGCCGTCTTCCGCCGCGCCCCTCTTGACAAGCCCGGACAACGAACGGCAGTCTTCCGTTAGACAGAAAGAAACTTCCATATTACGGAAAGCCGAGTGGGAAGCACCCGGAAGCGCACGGAAGGGAGCGTCTGAGGCCCCATGGGATTCGCGGCGCAGCGCTTCAACGTCAACCTGTCGATCCTCTTCACGGAACTCCCGCTCCTGGAGCGCCCCGCGGCGGCCGCCGCGGCCGGCTTCACGGCGGTCGAACTGTGGTGGCCCTGGGTCGACTCCCCCACCCCCGACCGGGCGGAGCTCGACGCCCTGAGGCGCGCGCTCGACGACGCCGGCGTCCTGCTCACGGGGCTCAACTTCTACGCCGGCCGCCTGCCGGGCCCGGACCGCGGCGCCCTGTCGGTGCCGGGTGAGGAGTCGGAGAGGTTCCGCGCCAACATCGACGTGGTCGCCGGCTTCGCGGAGTCGGTGGGCTGCACGGCCCTCAACGCCCTGTACGGCAACCGCGTGGAGGGCGTGGATCCCGCCGAGCAGGACGCGCTCGCGCTGGAGAACCTGGTCCTCGCCGCGCGGGCCGCCGACCGGATCGGCGCGATCCTGCTGATCGAGGCGCTGAACAAGGTGGAGTCCCCGCTCTGCCCGCTGGTCTCGGCCCCCGCCGCCGTCGGCGTCGTCGACAAGGTGAACCGGGCCTCGGGCCTCGGCAACGCCCGCTTCCTGATGGACCTCTACCACCTGTCCATGAACGGCGAGGACCTGTCGTCGGTGATCGAGCGGTACGCCGACCGGACGGGCCATGTGCAGATCGCCGACAACCCGGGCCGGGGCGCGCCGGGCACGGGCTCCCTCCCGCTGGCGGACCTCCTCGACCAATTGGGCGAGGCGGGTTACGAGGGCTGGGTCGGCCTGGAGTACAAGCCGGGCGACCGGCCGAGCGCCGATGCCTTCGAGTGGCTCCCCCGCGAGGCCCGCGCGGCGCGCTGAGCGCCCCCGACCGGACGCAGTAGAGCAGTCAGAGAGGCACCCTCATCATGAGCAGCAGTCTTCCCAAGGTCGCCTGGATAGGTCTCGGCATCATGGGCTCCCCCATGTCCGAGAACCTCGTCAAGGCGGGCTACGACGTCACGGGTCACACCCTGGAGCAGGACAAGCTCGACCGGCTCACCGCGGCCGGCGGCACCGCGGCGGCCTCCGTCGCCGAGGCCGTGCGGGACGCCGACGTCGTGATCACGATGGTGCCCGCGTCGCCGCAGGTCGAGGCGGTCGCGTACGGCCCTCACGGCATCCTGGAGAACGCGCGGGCCGGGGCCCTGCTGATCGACATGTCGTCCATCACCCCGCAGACCTCGATCGATCTGGCGAGGGCCGCGAAGGACAAGGGCGTCCGTGTCCTCGACGCGCCCGTGTCCGGCGGTGAGGCCGGTGCCGTGGAGGCCGTGCTGTCCATCATGGTCGGCGGCGAGCGGGCCGACTTCGACGAGGCCGAGCCGCTGTTCCAGGCGCTCGGCAGGACCGTCGTGCTGTGCGGCCCGCACGGCTCCGGGCAGACGGTCAAGGCCGCGAACCAGCTGATGGTCGCCGTGAACATCCAGGCGTGCGCCGAGGCCGTCGTCTTCCTGGAGAAGTCGGGCGTGGACCTGAGGGCGGCGCTGGAGGTCCTCAACGGCGGACTCGCCGGCTCGACCGTGCTGACGCGCAAGAAGGACAACTTCCTGAACCGGGACTTCGCGCCGGGTTTCCGTGTCGACCTGCACCACAAGGACATGGGCATCGTCACCGACGCCGCCCGCGCCGTGGGTGCCACGCTGCCCGTCGGCGCACTGGTGGCCCAGTTGGTGGCGTCGCTGCGCGCGCAGGGCGACGGGGGCCTGGACCACTCCGCCCTGCTGCGGGCCGTGGAGCGCCTCTCCGGCGCCCGGCCCTGAAGCCCGAGCGGCCGGGGCCCACCTCACTTCCGGTCCGCGGCGGCGCCGACACCTGTCCTGTCGCGCCCAGGCGCCGCCGCGGACCGGAACTCCGACGACTTCGCCGAACCACCGGACCTCGCACGCCCCCTGACCATGCGTCAGGGGGCGTGCGCAGCGTCCGCGCACCCGCCGGACCACATGGATGAGGGGTCATCCGGTTCGGCGGGTGCGCGGGCAGGCGAGGACCGCGGCGGCGTGCGCGCCAGTGCGGTGACGCAAGGCAGGGGCCCTCCCCGTCTCGACGTGAGGGACGCCGGGCCCGTGCCGTCGTGCGCCGCCGCGGTCCCGCCCCACCCCGGGGCCCTGGGCCGCCTCCTCCCCCTCCCTGGCGCGTGTTCCGTACCCCGCCTGTCTACGCAACGGGGCGTAGCGCGCCTACGGAACCCTCAAATCAACCTCTGAACCACCGTCGAAGGGCTTCAACTGCCCCCGGGTGCGGGCACATCCTCGACACATGAGGCCCGCCGGCACGGGGGCGGCGGGCCTCGACGGGGGGGGAACGTCCGTGGTGGGTACGGGGGAGCGCACCATCGCGAGCACGGGGGAAGCGAGTTCGCGGGATCCGGGGAAACGGGGGGCACGGGGGAAACGGGGGCCGTGCGGCGGTGTGGCAAAGCGGCTCGCATCATGCGAGGCCACACCGGCGCACGGCCCCCACTGCCGGTCGTAGCGCGCCCAGGTTCCACGGGCTCACGGATGCCCTCCCGGCTCAGACCTTCAGCGTCCTGATCGACGTCGGCGCGTGCCACGGCTCGGTCGCGAGTTCCTCGAACTCCACGACGGCGCTGATGTCGTTGGTGGTGGACATCGCGATGTTGGTGACCCGCTCCAGGACGGCCTCCACGACCACCGGCACCCGGTACTCCGCCGCGAGCTTCTTCGCCTGTTCGAAGGCGGCGCCCAGCTCCGCCGGGTCGGTCACCCGGATCGCCTTGCAGCCGAGACCCTCGGCGACCTTGACGTGGTCGACGCCGTACACGCCCAGCTCGGGCGAGTTGACGTTCTCGAACTCCAGGTTGACCTGGAAGTCCATGTCGAAGGCCCGCTGCGCCTGCCGGATGAGGCCCATGTAGGAGTTGTTCACCAGGACATGGACGTACGGGATCCGGTGCTGCGCCCCGACGGCCAGCTCCTCCATCATGAACTGGAAGTCGTAGTCGCCGGAGAGGGCGACGACGGACGCCTCCGGGTCGGCCTTGGCGACACCGAGCGCGGCGGGGACGGTCCAGCCGAGCGGGCCCGCCTGGCCGCAGTTGATCCAGTGGCGCGGGCGGTGGACGTGCAGCAGCTGGGCGCCGGCGATCTGCGAGAGGCCGATGGTGGTGACGTACCGGGTGTCGGGGCCGAAGGCCCTGTTCATCTCCTCGTAGACGCGCTGCGGCTTGATCGGGATGTCGTCGAAGTGGGTACGGCGCTGGAGGCGGGCCCTGCGGTCCTGTGCCTCGGCGGCCCACGCGGAGCGGTCGGGCAGCCGGCCCTGCGCCTTCAGCTCCCGCGCCACCCGGACGAAGAGTTCCAGCGCGGCCCCGGCGTCCGAGGCGATGCCGTAGTCGGGGGCGAAGATCCTGCCGATCTGGGTGGGCTCGATGTCGACGTGGACGAAGGTCCGTCCGGCCGTGTAGACGTCCAGCTTCCCGGTGTGCCGGTTGGCCCAGCGGTTGCCGATGCCGAGGACGAAGTCGGAGGCGAGGAAGGTCGCGTTGCCGTAGCGGTGCGAGGTCTGCAGACCGACCATGCCGGCGTTCAGCTCGTGGTCGTCGGGCAGGACGCCCCAGCCCATGAGGGTGGGCACGACCGGGACCCCGGTCACCTCGGCGAAGTCGACGAGGAGTTCGCTCGCGTCGGCGTTGATGACACCGCCGCCCGCGACGATCAGCGGCCGCTCGGCGGCGTTGAGCATCCCGATCGCCTTCTCGATCTGCGCGCGGGTCGCGGCCGGCTTGTGGACGGGGAGCGGCTCGTACGTCTCCGGGTCGAACTCGATCTCGGTGAGCTGCACGTCGATCGGGAGGTCGATGAGGACCGGTCCGGGGCGGCCGGAGCGCATCAGATGGAACGCCTGCTGGAAGACGCCGGGGACCTGCGCCGCCTCCAGGACGGTCACCGCCATCTTGGTGACCGTGCGGGCGATGGCGGCGATGTCGACCGCCTGGAAGTCCTCCTTGTGGATCACGGCCGTGGGTGCCTGGCCGGTGACGCAGAGGATGGGGACGGAGTCACCGGTGGCGGAGTACAGCCCGGTGATCATGTCGGTGCCGGCGGGGCCGGACGTGCCGACGCAGACCCCGATGTTGCCGGGGCGGGTGCGGGTGTAGCCCTCGGCCATGTGCGAGGCGCCCTCGACATGCCGGGCGAGGGTGTGGTGGATGCCGCCGGATGCCTTCAGGGCCGCGTAGAAGGGGTTGATGGCGGCGCCGGGGACCCCGAACGCGTCGGTGACGCCCTCGCGCTTGAGGATCTCGACTGCCGCGCGGGCAGCGGTCATACGAGCCATTGCGTACTCCTGCTTCAGCTGCCGGACTCGCGCTCCCGTCGCGCCCTGCCGCGAGCACTTCCGTGGTCGTGTGTTCCGTTGACGCGCTTTCACTCAGCTCTTCCGCATTACGGAAACTAGTTTCTGCTATCTGGAAGCAATGTAGGAGTCGGGGTGGGGGCCGTCAAGGGCGGGTCCGCCGAATCGCCCGCACCTGTCACGGTGTTCGCCTGCCGGTGCGCCCGCGGCTGGAGGACGATGAGGGGGCTGTTCGACGGGACCCGGTGAGCTCGGTGGTGGGGTGGGACATGAGCGAGACCATGGCGGTGCGCTGCCCGGACTGCGGGCGGGAGCACGCGTACGCCGTCCCCGCCTACCCCTGCGCGTGCGGCACCCCGGTCGCGCCGCCCCTGAACCGGCACGCCGCCCCCGTGTGCGTCACCCACCGCACCTGGGACGAGGACTGGGTGACGGTCCGCTGCGGGAGCTGCGGACGGACGGACCAGTGGCCCCACCCGGAACTGGGCTGCTCCTGCGGAACCGTGCTGCGCGTCCCCGTCACGGCCGCCGCCCCTCCCCCGGGCACCGACGAGGACGACGGCGACGGCGGGCCTGTCGAACCGCCCGCGCGTCCGCGCACCGCGTCCCGCGCCACCTTCCAGCCCGTCACCATCCGCACCGCGCGCGACGCGGTCACCGCCGTCGCCCTCTATCTGCGCTGGCTGGGCTACCGGGACATCCGCCGGGCCGACCAGCGCCAGCCCCACGGCATCGGGCTCGCCGCACGCGGCGTCCTGGTGCAGGTGCACCCACTGGTCCAGCCGGCCTCGCTGCGCGACGTGGAATGCCTGTGGCTGACCGCCATGGCCGAGTCCTGCGACTGCGTGTACTTCTCGCTCGCCGGATACGCGGACGAGGCCCGTGACCGCGCCGACGGCCTGGGTGTCGCCCTGTTCGTCCTGGACCTCACGGGCACCCCGCAGCCGGTGAACCCCGCGGCGGTGGAACTGGTCACGACCGGCGCGGGGACGTGAGCGCCGGGCGACGGCTCCTACCCGGCCGCGTACCGCTCCCTCAGCTCGATCTTGCGGACCTTGCCCGACACCGTCATCGGGAAGGCGTCCAGGATCCGCAGCGCGCTCGGGATCTTGTAGTGCGCCAACCGCCCGTCACAGTAGGCCCGTAGCTCCTCCAGGGTGGGGGGCCGCGCGGGGTCGCGCGGGATGACGCAGGCGAGGACCTCCTCGCCGTACCGCTCGTGCGGCACGCCGACCACCTGGACGTCGGCGATCGCCGGGTGGCCGTACAGGAACTCCTCGATCTCGCGCGGGTAGATGTTCTCACCGCCCCGGATGATCATGTCCTTGATCCGGCCGACGATCTCGACGTACCCGTCCTCGCGCATCATCGCCAGGTCCCCGGTGTGCATCCACCGGCCCGCGTCGACGGCCTCGGCGGTCTTCTCGGGCTCCTCCCAGTAGCCGAGCATCACGCTGTAGCCCCGGGTGCACAGCTCGCCCGCCGTGCCGCGGGGCCGGGTGACCCCGGTGGCCGGGTCGACGATCTTCACCTCGATGTGCGGGAGGACCCGGCCGACGGTGCCGGTGCGGTGCTCCAGATCGTCCTCACGCCGGGTCTGGGTGGAGACGGGCGAGGTCTCCGTCATGCCGTAGCAGATCGACACCTCGGCCATGTGCATGTCGGCGACGACCCGCTTCATCACCTCCACCGGGCAGGGCGAGCCGGCCATGATGCCCGTGCGCAGGGAGGACAGGTCGTAGGAGGCGAAGTCGGGGAGGTTCAGCTCCGCGATGAACATCGTCGGCACGCCGTACAGGGAGGTGCAGCGCTCCCGCTGGACGGCCTCCAAGGTGGCCTTCGGGTCGAAGGACGGGGCCGGGATGACCACGCAGGCACCGTGGGAGGTGGCGGCGAGATTACCCATGACCATGCCGAAGCAGTGGTAGAAGGGGACCGGCACGCAGATCCGGTCCCGCTCGGTGTAGGCGATCGACTCGCCCACGAAGTAGCCGTTGTTGAGGATGTTGTGGTGGGAGAGGGTCGCCCCCTTGGGGAAGCCCGTGGTGCCCGACGTGTACTGGATGTTGATCGGGTCGTCGCAGGACAGCTCCTCGAACGGGACGGGTGTCCCGCGCGCGATCAGCTCGTCCCAGCTCGGGTCGCCGAGGTACACGGTCTCCCGCAGCCGCGGGCAGTTCCCGCGCACCTGCTCGACCATCGCCCGGTAGTCGCTCGTCTTGTGGCTGAGCGAGGCGAACAGCAGCGAGACACCGGCCTGGTTGAGGACGTACTCGACCTCGTGGGTGCGGTAGGCCGGGTTGATGTTCACCATGATCGCGCCGATCCGCGCGGTGGCGTACTGGACGAGCATCCACTCCGGGCGGTTGACCGCCCAGATGCCCACCCGGTCGCCCTTGGCGATCCCGCTCGCGACCAGCGCGTACGCCAGCCGGTCGACGTCCTCGGCGAACCGGGCGTAGGTCCAGCGCCGCCCGGACGGCACGTCGACGAGCACCTCCCGGTCCGGCCAGGCCGCGGCCGCCCGGTCGAGGTTGGCGCCGATCGTGTCGCCGAGGAGGGCCGTGCCGCTCGTCCCGTGCGCGTACGACGGCAGGCTCGTGGAACCGCCGCTCCCGCTCACCGGAAGTCCTCCTCGCGGTACTCGGCGTCCGAGCCCTCGGCCGTGGCCTCGCGCAGCTCGATACGGCGGATCTTGCCCGACACGGTCTTCGGCAGGTCGGCGAACTCCAGGCGGCGGACCCGCTTGTACGGTGCGAGGACGGTCCGGGAGTGCTCGAAGAGGACCTTCGCGGTGTCCGGTCCGGGCTCCCAGCCCGCCGCCAGCACGACGTACGCCTTCGGTACCGCCAGCCGCAGCTCGTCCGGCGCCGGGACGACGGCCGCCTCGGCGACCGCCTCGTGCTCCAGCAGGGCGCTCTCCAGCTCGAACGGGCTGATCTTGTAGTCGCTCGCCTTGAACACGTCGTCGGCGCGGCCCACGTAGGTGATGTAGCCGTCCCGGTCGCGGGAGCCGATGTCGCCGGTGCGGTAGTAGCCGCCCGCCATGGCCTCCGCGGTGCGGTCGGGGTCGCCGTGGTAGCCGGTCATCACCCCCACGGGGCGGTCCGACAGATCGAGCGCGATCTCGCCCTCATCGACGTCGGGGGCGCCCGAGACGGGGTCGAGGAGGACGACCTTGAAACCGGGGCTCGGCCGGCCCATCGAGCCGGTCTTCAACTCCTGGCCGGGACTGTTGGAGACCTGCACGGCCGTCTCGGTCTGGCCGAAGCCGTCCCGGATGGTGATGCCCCAGGCCCGCCGCACCTGCTCGATGACCTCGGGGTTCAGCGGCTCACCCGCGGCGACGACCTCGCGGGGCGGGGTGCGCAGCTGGGTGAGGTCGGCCTGGATCAGCATCCGCCACACGGTGGGCGGGGCGCAGAAGCTGGTGACGCCCGCGCGTTCCATCTCCGACAGCAGCCGGGCGGGGTCGAAGCGGGTGTAGTTGTGGATGAAGACGGTCGCCTCCGCGTTCCACGGGGCGAAGAGGTTGGACCAGGCGTGCTTGGCCCAGCCGGGCGAGGAGATGTTGAGGTGGACGTCCCCGGGTCGCAGGCCGATCCAGTACATCGTCGCCAAGTGGCCCACCGGATACGACACATGGGTGTGCTCGACCAGCTTCGGCCGGGCGGTGGTGCCCGAGGTGAAGTACAGCATCAGCGGGTCGGAGGCGTTGGTCTCGCCGTCCGGTGTGAAGTCGGCGGGGGCCGCGTGGGCGTCCCCGTAGGGGCGCCAGCCGTCGACGGCGCCGCCGACCGCGACCCGGGTGTAGCGGCCGGGCACCTCGTCGAACTTGGGGGTGTCCTCGGCCCGTGCGATCACATGCCGGACCCGGCCCCGCTCGACGCGGTCCCGCAGGTCGGCGGGGCCGAGCAGCGGGGTGGCGGGGATGACGACGGCGCGCAGCTTCATGGCGGCGAGGGCGGTCTCCCACAGCTCCGCCTGGTTGCCGAGCATGACGAGGACCCGGTGGTCGGCGCGCACCCCCTGGGCGCGCAGCCAGTTCGCGACGCGGGAGGAGCGCTCGGACATCTCGGCGAAGGTCAGCCGGGTCTCGGTGCCGTCCTCCTCGACGATGTGCAGGGCCGTGCGGTCGTTCCCGCGTGCGATCACGTCGAACCAGTCGAGTGCCCAGTTGAAGAAGTCCGGGCGCGGCCAGGTGAAGCCCTTGTAGGCCGTCGCGTAGTCCTCGCGGTGGGCCAGCAGGAAGTCCCGGGCCGCCCGGAACTCGTCCGTGGCGCTCGTCCTCGCCGACATGTGTCCTCCTCATTGCCGGACCGTCGCCTGACATCGTGTAATGCGTGATACGCGTCTCACTACCCCCGAACGGGGGTGCGCCGCGGGGAAAGGGCGAGTTCGTGGCAGTGGATCCCTTCAGTTCCGTCGATCCTGCTTCATCCGGTTCGGCGGACATGCGCGGCGCGCTGAACCGCTTACGGCGTGGCACCGGGCTGCCGCTGGCCTTCGCCGGGCTGGTCGAGCCGGGGCGCGGGCAACTGCGCATCAGCGAACTCCAGGGCAACCGGACGACCTCGCTCAGCGGCCTGGCCGTGCACTCCGGGAACGGGCTCGGCGGCAAGGCGGTGGCGCTGGCCCGTCCCTGCTGGGTGACCGACTACTCCTCGTCGCGGCAGATCAGCCACGAGTACGACGCCGCCGTGGCCGCCGAGGGCATCCGCTCGGTGCTCGCCGTGCCCATCGTCGTACGGCGCCGGGTGCGCGGTGTGCTGTACGGCGCCCTGCGCGCGCCCCAGCCGCTGGGCGACCGTACGGTCGGGGCGGCCATGGAGGCCGCGCGGGACATGGAGCAGGCCCTGGTGGTGCGGGACGAGGCCCGGAACATGCTGGCGGCGGCACGGCCGCCGGAGGACGGGGCGCCCGGGGCGTGGGAGGAGGTCAGGGAGGCACATGTGGCGCTGCGCGCTCTGGCCCCGCGCATCGACGACCCGGAGCTCCGGCAGGAGCTGCTCCAGGTGTGCGGCCGGCTGGCGGGGGCCGCCGCCGTCGACACCCCCGACCCCGACTCCCCCGCCCCGCCCTCCGGACCACAGATCGCTCTCACCCCCCGTGAGCTGGACGTCCTGTCCTGCGTGGCCCTCGGCGCGACCAACGCCACCACCGCCGATCGCCTCGGTCTGCGCCCGGAGACGGTCAAGGGCTACCTCCGCTCCGCCATGCGGAAACTGGAGGCCCACACCCGTCTGGAGGCGGTGGTCGCGGCCCGCCGGGCGGGGTTGCTGCCGTAGGTCTCACCCCAGGCGCCACCCCCTGCCGGCCGGGGCGGAGGGAGGATGATGGTGAGGCGGCGTCCACCGCCGGCTCGCACGGGCGGTGAGGGACGGCCCGGCAGCGGTTCGGGATTCATGTTTCGGGCGTGTGAAATTCCTTATGCCGTACCCTTCCTGTTATTTCCCACACCATGCTGCGTTCCGAAATTCAAGGACTGGTTGCCTAATATTGGCCCGGACACGACATAGAGGGGAGCGGTGGCCCGTGCATCGGGACTTCAAAGAGCCTGGGAGACCCCGCCCCGACCTGGTCATAGGCAGGGAGGAACTGTTCACCGCGGCGCGGGAGCAGCTCGCGCGCGGCGGCAGCGTCCTGGTGCACGGTTCGGCCGGTATCGGTAAATCGACCGTCCTGCGCGCGCTGGCCGCTGAATACGACACGACGGCCCGCACCGTCCTGCGGTGCTCGGCGACCGAGTCCGAGTCGCACCTGCCGTTCCTCGCCCTGACCGATCTGCTGGGCCTCGTCGTCGACGAGGTCTCCGACCAGCTGCCCGCCCCCCAGCGCACCGCCCTGGAGTCCGCGCTCACCGGACGCGGCGAGTCCACCCTCCAGCGGGACGGCCTGGCCCTGCGTCTCGCGGTCCTGTCGGCCCTGCGCGCCCTGGCCGCCAAGGGCCCCGTCCTGATCGTCGCGGACGACCTGCAGTGGCTGGATCCGGCCAGTGTCGAGCTGCTCGGGTTCGCCGCCCGCCGCCTCGGCGAGATGCCGGTCCGCATGCTGTGCGCCGTCCGCACCTCGACGGACCCCCATGGCCACGAGCAGGACAGGTATCTACGCGCGTCCCCGCCGGACACCCTGGCCCTCAGGGTCACCCCGCTGTCCCGGGCGCATGTCGCCGAGCTGCTGGAGAACCGCGGGTACACCGGTCTGCCCCGCTCCACCGTGCGGGACATCCACCGCACCAGCGGCGGCAACCCGCTGTTCGCGCTGGAGCTGGGCCGCGCCCTCGCCGACAGCCCCACCCCGCCCCGTCCGGGCGAGCCGCTGCCGGTGCCGACCTCGCTGCGGACCCTCGTGCTGAACCGGCTGGACATGCTCTCGGCGGAGGCCCGCCGCACCCTGCTGGTCGCCAGCGCCGGCGCCCGGCCCACCCTGGCCCTGCTGCGCGCGGCCGGGCGGGAGAACGCCGAGGCGGAGACCGCGCGGGCCGTCGAGCTGGGCCTGCTGTCCCCGGAGCGGGAGAGCCCCGGCGTGCGCTTCGCGCACCCGCTGGTGTCGGCCGCCCTCTACGCGGAGGCCACCGCGCAGGAGCGGCGGGCGGCCCACGCCGCGCTGTCCACCGCCGCCGTCGACCCCATCGAGCGGGCCCGGCATCTCGCGCTGGCCACCACCGGCGCCGATCCGCAGGTCGCCGCCCGTCTCGGTGAGGCCGCCGCCGTCGCCCGGGACCGGGGCGCGCCCTCGGTCGCCGCCGAGCTGGGTCTGCTCGCGGCCCGGCACACCCCGGCCGACGCGAAGCCCTCCCCGGACGAGCGGCGGCTCCAGGCCGCCGAGGACGCGCTGACCGCCGGGGAGAACGACCTCGCCCGGGACATCGCCCGCGAGGTGCTGAGCCGGGCCACCGAGCCCGCCGAGCGCGTCCGCGCCTGGATGGTGGTGATCGAGGCGGCCGGGCAGTCGATCGCCGAGGTCGACGCCGTGTACCCGCAGGCCCTCGCCGACGCGGGCGACGACCCCCGGCTGCTCGCCCTGGTCCACTACCAGCTGGCCTGGCGGGCGCTGGTCATCGACGGCGACTTCGCGGGGGGCCGCGAAGAGGCCGCGCGCTCCGCGGAACTGGCCGCGAAGGCCGGTGACCGCCGCACCGAACTCCTCGCGCTCGCCCATCAGGCGCAGGTCGAGACGCTGATGGGGCACCCGGACGCGCCCGCGACGATCAAGAAGGCGCTGAAGGAGCCGCAGGACCCGCAACTGGCCTGCCACCACAACGGGGCGGGCGCGACCCGTTTCCGCTGGCTGATGATGAGCGACCAGTTCGGCGACGCCCGGGCCACGGCCACCGCGCTGCTGCGCGAGGTGCGGCGTCGCGGCATGGTCGAGAGCGAGGTGCACTACGTGCGCTTCCTCGCCGAGATCGAACTGCGCACCGGGCACTGCGGCCGCGCCCTCGACCTCGCCCGCGAGGGTTACGGGCTCGCCCGGGACTCCGGTATAGGAGAGGGCGCCTCCGCCATGCTCACCTCGCTCGCCGAGGCCGCTGGCGGCGATGTGGAGCGGGCGCAGGCGCTGGCCCGGGAGGCTGCCGAGCACGCCGAACAGGACGGCGACCTGATGTACCTCTCGCGGGCCCTCGGCGCCCTCGGCCACGCCCAGTTGGTGGCCGGGGACACGGTCGGCACCGTGCAGTCGCTGCGCCGGGTAAGGGAGTTGGAGGAGGGACTCGGGGTCACCGACCCGGCCCGCGGCCGCTGGCAGGCCGATCTCGCCGAGGCGCTGGTGCGGGTCGGGGAGATCGCCGAGGCGCAGGACGTCATCGACGTCACCCGGCAGCGGGCGCTGCGGCTGGGCCGGGAGAGCATCCTCGCGGCCCTCGACCGGGCCGAGGCCCTCGTCCGTGCCGCGCGCGGTGAACATGACGCCGCAGTACGGCAGTTGACGTCGGCGCAGGACCGGCTGGCGAAGCTGGGCTGCGGGCTGGAGGAGGCGCGGGCCGCGTATGCGCTGGCCTGCCTGCGCGCGATGCCCCAGGCACTCGGTGTCGCTCCGCGCCCGGGGGTGGCCCCGGTGCCCGGTCCGGCCGCGTTCGACGAGGCGTCCCGGCTGTTCCGCCGCTGCCGTGCCCTGCCGTGGCTGCGTCAGGTGGAGCAGGCCTCGGCCGCCCCGGCGCCCGTGCCCCAGCCCGCGATCGCCCCCTCGGCGCTGGACGCCCTCGCCGGGCTCGCGGCGACGGAACGGCAGGTCGCCGAGCTGGTGATGGAGGGCGCCACCAACAGGGAGATCGCTGGGAAGCTGTACATCAGCGTGAAGACGGTCGAGGCGACGCTCACGCGGGTCTACCGGAAGCTGGGGATCCGGTCGCGTGTGGACATCGTGCGACTGGCGGCGGGACACCGTACGAACTGACCTCCCCGGGACCGGTGCGACGACCCCTCCCGGGGACCCGTGTGCGAGGGCTTCGCGTCGACCGTGACGCCACCCCGCTCTTGCGGATCCAGCCTAGGCTCACACCCCCGCCCGGGTCATCGAGGGTTTTCCCTCCCCAACTCCCTTAGGGGGATCCCCCATTGGGGGGCATTCACAAGCGGTCATACGTTTTACGCCGTGCCGCACGCCAGGGCACACAGACCGGCCCACCGCCCCCGCTCGGCTCCCCCGAGCGGGGGCGGTACCGCACCTGTGCACCACCCCCCACCCGCGCGTCCCCCACCGGCAACTCCCCACCCCACGAGGAGAACCATGTTCGGGTTCATCCGTGCCAGGAAGACGATCCTCGCCGCCGCGGCGACCGCCGCCGCCTCCGCGGCCGCTCTGCTGGCCGCCCCCGGCGCCGTCGCCGCTCCCCAGCCCATCGTCGGTGGTACGACCACCACCGCGAGCGCGTACCCGTACGTCATGCAGATCACCAACGCCTCGCAGAGCCAGTTCTGCGGCGGCACGCTGGTGTCGCCCACCAAGGTGATCACCGCCGCCCACTGCCTGGTGGGCAGAACGACCTCCAACACCCGCGTCGTCGGCGGCCGTACGTTCCGCAACGGCACGGACGGCACCGTCCGGACGGTCAGCCGCATATGGATCCACCCCAGCTACTCCTCCGTCCAGTCGGGCAAGGACGTCGCCGTGCTGACGCTGTCGTCGTCGATGCCGTACACCCCGATCTCGTACGTCTCCTCGTCGCAGACCGGCGTCTACGCGGCCGGCACCACCGCCCGCATCCTCGGCTGGGGCACCACCTCCTCGGGCGGCTCCTCCTCCAACCAGCTGCGCACCGCGACCGTGCCGACCGTGGCCAACTCGGTCTGCGGCAGCTCCAGCGCCTACGGCTCCGAGTTCATCGCGAGCGACATGGTGTGCGCCGGCTACACGTCCGGCGGCGTGGACACCTGCCAGGGCGACAGCGGCGGTCCCCTGATCATCGGGGGCGTCCTGGCAGGCATCACTTCCTGGGGCAACGGCTGCGCCGACGCGCAGTACCCCGGTATCTACACCCGGCTTACCACCTTCTCCAACACGGTGGCCGCGCAGATCAACTCCTGAGCGGAACAGGCCGGCCCGTGAGCTCCTGAGGCACACCCTCAGGTGATACCAGGGGGCGTTGCGAACCTGCCACGAGCGGTTCGCAGCGCCCCCTCTCCATGTCCCGGCCGCCTCAGGTCGCGACGGTGCCGAAGCGGATGTCGTACGGACCGTCGCCGTCGCCCCCGCCCTCACCGGGCAGCGTCCGGAGGGTGCGCTCGGCCTCCGCGACGAGGTCGGCCCGCTGCTCGGCGGTGAGGCGGACGAACGGCTCCAGGACGACGGCAGGCCCGTCGAACTTCCAGATCCCCGCGAGGAATCCGTCGACGAGGAAGGTGCGGTACGCCTGATTGCCCTGCCAGCTGCGGCCCTTGAGGTCGGGCGGTACGACGCGGGAGCGGTCGGCGTGGGAGAGGAGCAGGTTGTCGAACTCGGGCAGCAGCCGGGCCGGGGCCGGGGTGTCCGGGTCGGGGCGGGGCGCGTCGGGGAGGTCGAAGAGTTCGACGCCGTTCTCGTCGCGGAAGGTGACCAGCTCCGGGCGCAGCCGCTCGAAGGCCTCGCGCAGCCGGGTCAGCCCGGCCCAGGTCTGCATGTCCTTGACGGACGCGGGTCCGAAGGCGGCGAGATAGCGGCGTACGACGGTCTCGGGCGCCGGGGCGGGTTCGGCGGCGCGGCCCAGCCAGTGCTCGGCGGTGGTCAGCGCGACCTGGCCGCTCCTGCCCCACAGCCCGCGCGGGGTGACCTGCACGAGCGGCAGCCGGCAGCGCGCGGCGATGCCGAGGGCGAGCGGATCGGCGTCGGGCCACTCGACGAGCAGTGCCTCGCGCAGTTGCTTGAGGGTGCGCGGCTCGTCCTCCACCAACTCCCGTGCCAGGGCGGCGAGTCGGTCGAGGTCGACGCCGACGAGGCCCTTGCGGAACAGCTGCAGTTCCCGTTCGCGGGCGGGCTGCACCAGGGGCCGCAGGGTGAGGCAGTCCTCGGCGGTGTGGGTGTGGATGGTGGACCGCATGGTGACGATCCGTACGACGGCGCGCTCCGCCATGAGCGCCGACAACTGCTCGGGGGCGAAGCCCTCCAGGCGGGCGGCGAGCGCGTAGTAGGGCGGTTTGACGTTCTGCGCCTGGAGGCCGAGCAGGTGCTCGACGGCGTCGCTCACCGACATCTCGGCCACCGGCGTACGGCGCAGCAGCAGTTGCCGGGCGAGGGTGGCGCGGTTGAGGGCGCGGGCGCCGAGCAGGGGTGCGGTGGAGGTCGCCTTCTTCGTCATGGTGGAACGCTAACGGCCCTTGCGGACAGCTTCTGTCCGCGACGCCCGCGGAGACGGACAGAAGCTGTCCGCGACACGAGGGTGGACGGACGGAGACTGTCCGCGACACGGAGGGGGACGGACGGAGACTGTCCGCGACACGGAGGGGGACGGACGGAGACTGTCCGCGACGCCCGGCGGGATCGGAACTCCCAGGGGCCGTGCCACGGTTTGCCCCGGATACCCTGTTCGAAGATCACACAGACGGATGTGCGACTCCGGAGGCGAACCGATGGCCGAACGACGCGCCCGCCCAGCCTCGAAGAGCGCCAGGGGGCCGGTCTGGCGCCGCGCGCTGTCCCCGCCCGCACCGCCGGCGGGCCGACCGCCCGCGCCCCGCCCCGGACCGGCGGGCCCGGAGCGGCCGGACCGGGCAGCCAGTGTCGTACAGGCGGTCCTGTACGAGGACGGCGTACGGGTCGCCGCGCCCGCGTCGCTCGCCGAGACGTACCGCGCGCTGCGGGAGACTCCGTCGGGCATGGCGTGGATCGGGTTGGCCCGCCCCACCGAAGGTGAACTGCTCTCGCTGGCCTCTGAGTTCCACCTGCATCCGCTCGCCGTCGAGGACGCGATGGAGGCCCATCAGCGCCCCAAGCTGGAGCGCTACGGCGACACCCTCTTCGTCGTCCTGCGCGCGGCGCGCTATCTCGACGCCCCCGAGGAGGTCGACTTCGGTGAGCTGCACGTGTTCGTCGGCCCGGACTTCGTCATCACGGTCCGCCACGGCGCGGCGCCGGACCTCTCGGCGGTCCGCCGCCGGATGGAGGACACACCGGAACTGCTGAAGCTGGGCCCCGAGGCGGTGCTGTACGCCATCCTCGACGCGGTGGTGGACGACTACGTGCCGGTCGTCGCCGGTGTGCAGAACGACATCGACGAGATCGAGACCGAGGTGTTCCGGGGCGACCCGGAGGTGTCCCGCCGCATCTACGAACTCTCCCGCGAGGTGGTCGAGTTCCAGCGCGCCACCCGTCCCCTGGTCGGGATGCTCCACGGCCTCATGGCCGGGTTCACCAAGTACGGGACGGACGACGAACTCCAGAGCTACCTCCGCGACGTGGCCGACCACGTCACGCACACGAGCGAACGCGTCGACGGCTTCCGCCAGGCCCTCACGGACATCCTCACGGTGAACGCGACGCTGGTGACCCAGCAGCAGAACGCGGAGATGCGGGCCCTGGCGGAGGCCGGCTTCGAACAGAACGAGGAGATCAAGAAGATCTCGTCGTGGGCGGCGATCCTCTTCGCGCCGACGCTGGTCGGCACGGTCTACGGCATGAACTTCACGCACATGCCGGAGTTGCACTGGGTGTTCGGCTACCCCTTCGCCATCGCCCTGATGGGGGTCGTATGCACCAGCCTGTACGTCATTTTCAAGCGACGGGACTGGCTCTGAGCGATCGCGGAGAGCCCCGGCTCGTCGCGGCGCCGCACGGCTACGCCGACCTGACGGTGAGCGGCGTCCTGCCGCCGAGGCGGCTGAGCACGACCTGGACGATCTGATCGCGGCCATCCTGCGCGGCTGCGCGCCACAGTAGAGCCGCGCAGGATGACCAGAGGGGCCGACCCTCAAGACTGACCGAGGGTCACTTTTCAGAGGCTGGCGGCAGGAACCTCGAGGACAAGCTCCTCGGGCTCTTCGCGACGCTGCTCGCTGCTCGCGCTCGCCGCTCAAGCAGAGGCGATCCGATGTTCAGCTCCAGGTCGAATCCTTCAGCAGGTCCGCGCCCACCAGCACGCCGCGAACACGGGCCGAAGCCGTTCAGGCGGATTCGAGGATCGGGCGGATCTCGACGGTCTCCGGGGTGGGGAGGCTCTTGGCCAGTTCGAGCGCTTCCTCGCGGTCGGCCACGTCGACGATGAACCAGCCGCCGAGGGTCTCCTCGCCGGTGTGCGCGGGTCCGTCGGTCACGATCAAAGTCCCGTCAGCCGCGGTGCGTACCGTCGCGGGTGCCGTGTGTTCGGTCTCCAGGGCGTCGCCACCGACCAGCTTTCCGGCTGCGGCGAGTCCTCCGATCCAGCCTTCGTACTCCTTGCGGTATGCGGCCCGGTCGGCCTGGATCCGACGGCGCGACTCGTCCGTCTCGAAGATCACGAGTGCGAATTTCATGGGAATGCCTTTCCGGTCGCCGTACGGGCGACCACTACTGATGGTGTGGGAAGGGTGGTCTGTTCAGGCGATGCTGTCGGCCGAGGTGACGCGAGCGAGTGAACCGATCTCCAGTGCGGTCCACAGGGCGCCGTCCGGTCCCGTGGTGAGGGCATGGGGCCCTGCTGCGCACCGTCGGCTCCGACCTCGACTACCGCGACACCGGCGACGTCCGCGCCGATCTGCGCGAGCAGTTCGTCCGCTCCAGTGCCGCACTGCTGAGCCCCGCGATCTGGCCCGTCTACCGCGCCGTCATCATCGCGGCCCAGGACGACGACGCACTGCGCGAGCGCCTCTACCGGCAGTTCCTCGCCACGATCGAACAGCGCACGCTGGACCGCCTGACCAGAGCCCAACGCGCCGGCGAACTCATCGCGGACGCCGACCTCACCTACCCCACCGAGGTGCTGTGTGGCGCCCTCTACTACCGGGGGCTGCTGTCCACCCGCCCAGTCGACGAAGCAGCGATCGACGGCCTGCTGGACATGTTCATGGCCGCCTATGCCGTCTCCTCATGACTCCTCGTCGGCCGCGGGCGTGACCCGTCCGGTTCGCCCTGCCGGCGTCTCTCCCCTTGTGGGCCCAGACGGAGAGACAGCCGATGGTATCCAAGTCCGGGCGACGGACGCGTAAGGGCCGCAGCTGGACTCCGGCTCGGAGCCACAACCGCGGCCCGTCATCCCGCCGGATCAAGCACGGTGCCCATGTCGCTCCCTTCCCGTGTGTACACGGGGATGCGGTCCAGTGGGGTTTCCGCTTCCAGCCGCGTGCCGCCCTCCCGCGCACGGCCGGTGTGCGCGTCCAGCCAGCGGGCGCCGGCCGGCAGATAGACCTGGCGGGTTCGCGCGCCCGCCTCGTACACGGGTGCCACCAGCACGTCGGGGCCGAGCAGGAACTGGTCGTCCACGTCCCAGGCGTGTTCGTCCTCGGGGAAGTCGAAGAACAGGGGGCGCATCACCGGGGCTCCGGTGCGGTGGGCCTCCTCGGACAGGCGTGCCAGATACGGGCGCAGCCGCTCGCGGAGCATCAGGTGGTCGCGGAGGATGCCGTACGCCTCCTCCCCGTAGGACCAGACTTCGTTGGGGCCGCCGGTGATGTCCGCGGAGAACGTGGGGTGGTGGGGCTTTCGGTCCCCGTGCAGCCGCATGACGGGGCTGAAGGTGCCGTACTGGAACCACCTGATCAGCAGCTCGCGGTACGCGGGGTCGTCCGGGTCGCCGCCGGCGAAGCCGCCGATGTCCGTGTTCCACCAGGGGATGCCGCTCATGGCGACGTTCAGCCCGGCCCTGATCTGGCGGGCGAGGGAGTCGAAGGTGGCGGGGATGTCTCCGGACCAGAGCAGGGCCCCGTGGCGCTGGCTGCCCGCCCACGCGGAGCGGACCAGCGACAACGGCCGGTCCTCGCCCGCCGCGCGCAGTCCGTCCGCCACCGCGCGGACGTGCAGCACGGGGTAGAGGTTCGCGGCCTCGGCGGCCGGTCCGGCCGCGTAGACGGCGCGCTCGGCGACGGATTGGGGCAGGTCGGGTTCGCAGGCGTCCAGCCAGAAGCAGCCCACGCCCAGCGCACGGTAGTTGTCGTCTAGCCGCCGCCACAGCGCGGCGCGTGCGCCGGGGTGCGTGGCGTCGTAGTACGCCATCGGGAGCGTCAGCGCCTCCCCGGCCTCCCGGGACGGCCACGCGAAGGTGAGCAGACCGCCGTCCGCGTCCCGGACCAGGTGCCCGGAGGCCCGCAGCTCGTCGTAGGTGTCACTGCCGGGTTCGACGGTCGGCCACACCGAGACGGCGAGCTGCACCCCGAGACGGTTCAACTCCTCGACCATGGCGGCGGGGTCGGGCCACTCGCTCTCCTCGAAGCGCCAGTCACCCATCTTCGGCCAGTGGAAGAAGTCGCAGACGATGACGGCCAGCGGCAGCCCTCGCTCCCTGTACTCCCGTGCCACCGCGAGGAGTTCGTCCCGGGTGCGGTAGCGCAGCTTCGACTGCCAGAAACCGGAGGCCCACTCGGGGAGGAGAGGCGGGCGTCCGGTGGCCCGGGTGTAGGCGTCGAGGATCTGGGCCGGGGTGTCGCCGGCGGTGATCCAGTAGTCGACTCGCCCGCCGGCGTCAGCGGTCCACCGGGTGGTGTCGGCGCCCAGTTCGACACGGCCGGTGGCGGGGTTGTTCCACAGCAGGCCGTAGCCGCGCGAGGAGTGCAGGAAGGGGATGGCGGCGACCGTGTTGCCCTGGACGAGGTCGATCACACAGCCCTTCTGGTCCAGGCGTCCGTGCAGATGCTGGCCGAGGCCGTGCAGCCGTTCCCCCTCGTATGCCTCGAAGTGCTGCTCCGTCCGGCCGCCCGCCGCGTGGACGCGTGGGCCGGGGTGATGCGTGTAAGGGTCCTTGTCCGCGAGGAGTTCACGGCCCGAGACGGCGTGACGGAACCTCAGACGACCGTCGGCCGACGCCTCGACGGCGAGGCGGCCGTTGCGCAGAAGGGCGCTGCCCTCCTCCGATACGGACAACTCGGCCTGCTGGGAGGTCGGGTTCTCCAGCGCACCCGGGGCGGCGGGGTCGACGGCCCCCGACGAGGCCCGGACCCGAACGGCGTCCGGACCCCAGGGCTCGATGCGGAGGATCTCTGCGGGGGTGTGTCGTTCCAGACCACCCGCGCGAACGCTGTAGGACAAAGGGGATTCCTCGGTTCGACTCATAGGGGTGTCGAGCGGCGCAGGCGGGGCGGGAGCCCCGTCGACGGTACGAGCTGACGTTATCCAGCTCTCGCGCTCCTCACACTTGCTCCCGTAGTCCAATGTTTGATGTGACGTCAGATGCGCCCCGAACACATACCCGCAGGTAACCAAGTTTTCGTGTCACACGACTAGACAGAAGCAACGTTCGTGTCCGTTAATTCATCCCATGTATCGGCGGAGAGGGCTGAGACGGCTGCGATGCCGTCCGGCGTCGCCTCCCAGGTGAAGTGTCGAAGCGCTTCAACAGCCGGTCAACCCCCACCCCCGTCGGATTCCGGGAAGGACACCGTCATGTCCCTGAAGTCCAAGAAGAGAAGCATCAAAGATGTACTCGTAGCCCTGCTGACGGCGATCTCGCCGCTGATCGCGGCGCTCGTACTGACCGGCGCCTCGGCCACCACCGCGTCGGCCGCGTCACTGACCGAGGTGACCAACTTCGGCAGCAACCCCGGCAACCTGCGGATGTACGTCTACAAGCCCGACAGTGCTCCGGCCCGCCCGGCGGTGCTGGTGGCGGTGCACTACTGCACCGGCACGGGGCCCGCCTTCTACTCCAACACGGAGTTCGCCCGCCTGGCCGACCAGTACGGGTTCATCGTCGTCTACCCGGACGCGAACGTCAGCGGGCAGTGCTTCGACGTCTCCTCGCCCCAGGCGCTCAAGCATGACGGGGGCAGTGACCCCACGAGCATCGCCCAGATGGTCCGGTACACCCTGCAGAACATGAACGCCGACGCCGACCGCGTCTACGTCACCGGCGCCTCTTCCGGCGCGATGACGACCAATGTCATGCTCGGCGCCTACCCGGACCTGTTCAAGGCCGGTGCGGCGTTCATGGGCGTGCCGTTCGGCTGCTTCGCCACCACCAACGGCTCCGGATGGAACAGCGAATGCGCCACCGGCAAGATCAGCAAGACCCCGCAGGAGTGGGGCGACCTCGTCCGGAACGCCTACCCGGGGTACACCGGCCCGCGGCCGCGAATGCAGCTGTGGCACGGCACCGAGGACGACGCGCTGTACTACGCGAACTTCGGTGAAGAGATCAAGCAGTGGACCAATGTGCTGGGAGTGAGCCAGACCCCGGTCTTCACCGACTCCCCGCAGCCCAACTGGACCCGCACCCGCTACGGTTCCGCCGGGACGCAGGCACCGGTCGAGGCGAACAGCTTCCAGGGTGTCGGGCACTCCCTGCCCGAGAGCGGCATGGCTGCCCGGGCCATCGCCTTCTTCGGCCTCGACGGCTCCGGCGGGACCACCGCGGGTCCGGTCCGCGCCACCGCCTCCGGCAAGTGCCTGGATGTGCCCGGCTCTTCGCGGACCAACGGCACGCAGACGGTGATCTGGGACTGCAACGGCCAGACGAACCAGACCTGGACCAGCACGTCGACCAAGCAGCTCACCGTCTACGGCGGCGCGAAGTGCCTCGACGCGACCGGAACCACCGCCGGCTCCAAGGTCGCGATTTGGGACTGCAACGGCGGCACCAACCAGCAATGGAACCGCAACGCCAACGGCACCATCACCAGCGTCCAGTCGGGACTGTGCCTGGATGTGACCGGTGCCTCCACCTCCAACGGCACGCTGGTCGGTCTGTGGGACTGCAACGGGGGCAGCAACCAGCAGTGGCGCCTCGGCTGACACCGACACCCAGGGCCTGAAGGGTTTCTGACCGGCGCGAGGCGCCGGGCGGGGCCGGCGGAGAGCCGAGCCGTCCCGCCCGGCGCCTCATCGGACGTACTGGGCGGGCCTGGTGGCGGCCGACCAGGGCAGCGGAGCCGACGTCTCCTGCGGCGGCTTTGTCTGGGTCATGCGCAGGATCTTTCGGTGCCGTCAGGGGACGGACCGTCCGACAGGTGGCGCCAGCGCTCCCGCCGACCGGCCTGAACCACCCCGCCGACCGGCGGAACAGCGCAGCGCCGAGCGGCGGGACCAGTGTCGGGACCGGGCAGGCTCGGGGTTCAGCCGGTGGCCAGCGTGGTCCACTTCTGGTTGCTGCCGCCGTTGCAGTCCCACAGCACGAGCTGCGTGCCGTCGGTCGTGGAGCCGCCCGGAACGTCGAGGCAGCGGCCGGAGGCGGCGTTGCGGTAACCGCCGTTGTAGGGCTCCCACTTCTGGTTGCCGCCACCGTGGCAGGCCCAGAGCTGCACCTTGGTGCCGTTGGCGGTGGCCCCGCCGGCGGCGTCGAGGCACTTGCCCAGGGAGCGCAGGGTGCCGTCGGGGTAGGCGGACCAGTACTGGTGGGCGCCGTCACCGCAGCTCCACGTCTGGACGGCGGTCCCGTCGGCGCTGTCGGCGCCGTTGACGTCCATGCACTTGCCGGCCACGCCGGACTGCACGCGGGCGGGGGCGGGGGCGGGGTTCTTCAGCCACCCGGCGCTGTCCGCGGCCCGCACGCCGCGGTGGAAGGCGTCGGCCATCTTCTGGTAGCCCGAGTCGTTGGGGTGCAGGGGGTCGGCCAGGTCGGCGGTGGTCAGACCGCTCATGTCGACGAACGCGACGTGTTTGCCGGTGGCCTGCGCGTCGCCGACGATCCGGCGGACGGCCTGGTTGTACGTGCCCCGCCACTGCTCCTCCGAGCTGTTGGTGGACACGACCAGGGAGGCGACGAGGACGGTGGCGTCGGGGGCGGCGGCGGTGATCCGGTTGACCAGCGACCTCAGCTCGGCGATGGCGGCGTCCGGCCCGGAAGCCCCGATGAGGTCGTTGGTGCCGATGTGCAGCGTCACCACGTTGGGCCGGTAGCGGCCCAGCGAGGCGTCGGCGAGTGCGGCGATCTCGTTGATGTGGTACCCGGGGTGGCCCTCGTTGTCGGGGTCGGACATCGGGCCGTTGCGCACCGTGCCCACGAAGTCCAGCGGATGGCCGTCCGCCGCGAGCCTGTTCCACAACGGCCCCCGGTAGCCGTTGCCCGTATCGCTGCCCACACCCCAGGTGATGGAGTCGCCCAACGGCATGACCCGCAACGGCGTGTCGGAGGCGGCGGAGGCGGGGGCCACACCTGCGGCTGTCGCCCCGAGCGTGGTGGCGACAAGCGTGACCAGGGGGAGAATCCAGGACTTTCTCATGCGGTTTCCTCTGTTCTGCGGGTGATTGCTCCAACGGGGCCGACGAACGCCCGGCCGTACCGGGAGATCAGACGGGGCCCCCGTACTGCACTCCGCGTCCGTTGGTGGCGAGGCGGACGCGGCCGTACACGCGCGGGTCACCGGTGATGGCGGCTCCGGTCCAACCCCACTGGTGCCGGTCGTCGTTGATCCGCGTCCAGGTCTTCGCCTCGTCGTCGGAGCGGTGGATGACGCTGACGCTCTCGACGGCGCCGACCAGGGAGGTCGCCGGGTGGGAAGCGCCCCGGGCGGCCTTGCCGAAGCCCAGGGTGTGGGCGGCGTGCCAGCTGCTGACCTTGGTGAAGGTCGCGCCCGCGGCGGTCGGCCGGGAGAGGCCGTTCCCCTTGATTGAAGGTCCGGCCGCCGTCGGTGCTGACGAACACCGTGCCGGTCGTGCGACGCCATGAGCCGCTCCCGGTACATCAGCGCGAGGGCCGTGAGAGGCAACTGCCTTCCCGGTTCGGAGAGTTGGCCGGTACGGATCGCCGGCTGGAGCCTCTCCGGCTCGGCACTGAGGACATGGAGGCGACGTTCGGCGTCATTGCGTCAACCCTTCATGGCGCACCCGGACGCCCGGCGGTGGGCCGTCGGCTGCGGTGACGTGACTTGAACCAGTTGAGCTGAAAGGCGGACATCCCATCACTGTCGACGCGACATCGTCGAAGCGCTTCGATGTTGCAGCGAGGTTAAGGGAACGCCTAGGGGCGCACAAGAGCCACTTCAAAGATTCCATCGAGGCGCGCGGGGAGGGTTATACAGGCGCTCTGCTTGATGAACGATGTTCATCTTTTGACGCGGCGCCGACGCCGGGAGATGCGTCGAAGCGCTTCGAGAATGCCGTCGGCCATCCACGATAAATCCCCCGTGTCCGCGCACACTCGGCAGGTCGGCGAGAGAGGGCAACAACAAGCGGCGCGCCCGGTCGGGCGCGCCGCCGTCATCCGGTCGCCGTCCGGATCACCTCGCGGGATCGGTTTCGGTGGGGCGGAAGCAGGCCGTCACCGTCTTGCCCTGCCTCTGGCACCTGATCCCCCACTCGTCGGCGAGCTTCCGCACGATCGCCACGCCACGGCCGGAGACCGCACCCGGCTCCGGTTCGCGCTGGCGCGGCAGGGTCGGGTCCTCGTCGTGGACGCTCACATGGAGGCAGTCGCCGTCCCAGGTGAGGACCAAGTGTGCGTCGCTGTGCGCGTGGACATGCGCGTTGGTGATCAGCTCGGACACCGCCAGCACGATGGAGTCCACCGTCTGTGGCTCGGCGGCGGCCCAGGGCAGGGACTCGAGACGCCTGCGTGTCCACTCACGCCCCGAACGCACCCCCCTGGACATGGGGAACGAGTGGGCCCATCCCATCGCCTTCACCGCCACTGTTCCGACTCCTCCCCATCAGCCATCCTGCCGCGTACAAAAACCGTGTACCCGGCATCAGATGACGTAGTGCCGCTCAGGCACCGCGATCCGCCCGCGATGGTCCGGTGAACCACGATCAACTGCCTACTAGAGTCCCGGTGTGTCGAGTACTCCGGTGCGGCTGTTGCGGTTGTTGTCCTTGCTGTCCCAGCGGCCGTCGTGGACGAACCGCGAGCTCGCCGAGCGCATGGACGTCAACGAGCGCACCGTGCGGCGTGACGTGGCCCGGCTGCGGGAGCTCGGCTACGGGGTGGAATCGGATCCGGGGCCGTGGGGCGGTTACCGCATGGCGCCCGGCGGTACCGTCCCGCCGCTGAACCTGGACGACGACGAAGCCCTGGCCGTGGCGGTCGCGCTGCGGGAGACAGCGCTGCGGGGAGTGCTGGGCAGCGACCAGGCGGCACTGTCGGCGCTGTTCAAGTTGCAGCGGATGCTGCCTCGCCGGGTGGCCGACCGGCTCAGCTCCTTCGCCGACTCCGTCGTCCACACCCAGCAGGGACCCGCCGATCCGGTGTCGTCCGAGGTTCTGCTGGAGCTGGCCGACGCCTGCCGTCACGGCAACCGCCTGCGGCTGGTGTACTGCGACAGCGCGGGGCGCCGCAGCAGCCGCGCGGCCGACCCCTACCGGCTCGTCCGCACCCGGCACCGCTGGTACCTGGTCGCGCTGGACGTCGAGCGGGGGCAGTGGCGAACGTTCCGGGCGGACCGGGTGGTGGAGGTACGGCCCACGGGGCAGCCGGTCCGGATCGACGACCCGCCGGACGCCGGACGCATGGTCGCCGACATGCTGACCTGCGACTACCCGCTCTACGCGACCGTGGTGCTGCCGGTGCCCCTGGAGGAGGCCCAGCGGCTCGTCCCGCCCGGCTCCGGCGGTCATGAGAGCGCCGGGCCGTACGCCACGCGCGTCACCCTCGGCGGCACCGGCCTCGACGAACTCGCCACCCGTCTGCTCGCCCTGGCCGTGCCGCTCGTGGTGGTCGCGCCCGACGAACTGCGCGACGTGCTCCGCGCACGCCTGCGCGACCAGCTCGACGCCCTCGGCTGCGATCAGGACAGGTTCTGACCGGGTCGGTTCCTAGAGTGGGCGAGGAGCTCATCGACCCCAGTGACGGAAGAGACCGCATGCCATTCGCCGACGAACTCATGGGCCGCCCCGCCGTCGACAACCTGCTGCGCGCCATCCGGACCGCCGCTCCCGACGCAGCCCTCACCGCACTGCGCTCAGCACCGGAGCGGATCGCCCCGCTGTCCCTCGGGGAACGCGCCGACCTGCTGCGCGATGCCCTGCTCGCGGATCTGCCCGGCGACTACGCCGCCCTCGCCCAGGTCATACGGTCCGCCCGCGACAACGCCCCCGACTTCACCGGCTGGCTCATCTGGCCGGTCACCAGCGCGCTGGCCACCCGCGCCGTCCAGGAGGACAGCGATACGGCCTTCGACGACGCGATGGCGCTGCTCGCCGACCTCACCGGGCGCCTGACCTCGGAGTTCGCCATCCGGACCCTGCTGCGGCACGACCTCGACCGGGCGCTCGGCATCACCACGGGCTGGACCCGCTCGTCCGACGCCCATGTACGCAGGCTCGCCTCCGAGGGCACCCGCCCCTACCTCCCCTGGGCGGTACGCGTGCCGGACATCATGGCCCGCCCCGGGGTGACCCTGCCCCTCCTCGACGCCCTGTACCGGGACGAGAGCGAGTATGTGCGCCGCTCGGTCGCCAACCATCTCAACGACCTCAGCCGTGACCACCCCGACCTCGTCATCGGTACGGCCCGCCGCTGGCTGGCCGACCCCGCCGCGACGACGGAACGCCTCGTCCGCCACGGGCTGCGCACCCTGGTCAAGCGCGGCCATCCGGGCGCCCTGGAACTGCTGGGCTTCGCGCCGGCCGTGACGGAGGTCGACGGACCGCACCTGGACCGGGGGACCGTCCCGTTCGGCGGCAGCGTCCGGTTCACCGCCTCGATCCGCAACACCGGTGACGCCGAGGCACGCCTCGCGATCGACTACATCGTGCACCACCGCAAGGCCAACGGCGGCCAGACCGGCAAGACCTTCAAGCTCACCACCCGCACTCTCGCCCCGGGCGAACAGATCCAGGTCGCGCGGGTGCACTCCTTCCGTCCGATCACCACCCGCCGCTACCACCCCGGAACCCACGCGATCTCCCTCCAGATCAACGGAGTCGAGTCGGCCCGCGCCGCCTTCGAACTCACCGCCGCGGAGGCGCCCTGAGACGGCTTCCATGGCTGATCGGCCACTCCCGGTCAGGGGATCACCACTCCGGAGCCGTTGTCGCCGCTCAGGTTCTGGCCGAACGACGCCTTCGCCGACGGTGCCCCGATGTCCGTCGGGTTCACCGCGACCGACTTCGAGGCCGTCACACCGGAGGTCGCGCCGCGCAGCAGCCAGACGGCGCCGCCGTTCACGACGCTTCCCAGGTTCTCGCCGGGCGCGCCCGCGATCAGGTCCGCCCTGCCGTCGCCCGTCATGTCGAGCAGGCGCAGGGCCGCGCCGAACACGTCACCGGACTCGGCGGCGCCCGGTACCCCCGTCGTGTCCTGGTGGAACGCCTGGGCCCCCGTGCCGGTGAGCCCTCCCTTGCCGCCCTTGAGCAGCACCACGGCGCCGGCCCTGGCCTTGGAGCCGATGGCCTCGCCGGGAACGCCGACGGCCAGGTCGGGGTATCCGTCGCCGTTCGCGTCGCCCGCGTGCAGCCGTCCTCCGAACTGATCGCCCTTCTCGCCGGCGCCGGGCACACCCGCGGTGTTCTGCGTGATCGTCCGCGTACGGGTCTGGCTGGGCCCGGACGGCGAACCGTAGTAGACCTTGACAGTGCCCGGGTCCTCCTCGGTGCCCTCGGTGTCACCGTTCAGGAAGACCCGGGTGGCGAGGTCGGCGTAGCCGTCCCGGTCGAAGTCGGCGACGGCGGCGCCGGCCGCGGAGTTCAGCCGCTGCGGGACGGTGGACAGGCCGCTGCGGCTCCCGAGCCACAGCTTGCCGCCCTCGGCGTGGTTCTCGTAGACGTAGAAGGTCGCGAGGTCTTCGACGCCGTCGCCGTTGAAGTCGCCCGCGGCGGTGGCGTTGATGGCGTTGTCGGTGCTGTACACCTGCACTTGCTGTTCACGGGCGGGGACGCCGTCGCGGCCGAAGGGGCCGTAGAGGACGTCGTGGTAGTCGTACTCGTCCCCGTTGCGCAGGAACAGGTCCGTGTGCCCGTCGCCGTCGAAGTCACCCGCGGTGAGGTCGTCGCCGACCTCGGCGTTCGCCGGTGTGCCGACGCGGACGGCGTCCTGGCCGGACAGGCCGGTCTTGCGGCCCCACAGGACCGTCACCGATCCGTTGACGTTGCTCTCCGGCCGGTAGTCGCGGGCGACCACGGCCAGGTCGGTCAGGCCGTCGCCGTCCAAATCGCGGGAGATCATCGTGTCGCCGAAGACCTGGTGGTCGCCGGAGGCGCCGGGCACGCCGGGGGTGTCCTGCGTGATGACCGTGGTGCGCTCGGGGTCGAGGCCCTGGGCGGAGCCGTAGTCGATCGTGATGTAGCCGGCCCAGGTGTGCCCGCCGACGCTCGCGCGGGGCGCGGCGACGGCGATGTCCTGGTGGCCGTCGCCGTCGAAGTCCTCGCGCACGGTGGCGACGCGGCCCTCCGCGGACGCGCTGCCCGCGGCGATCGGCACGCCGAACGACCCGATCAGGGCAGCGGCCACGGCGGTCGACAGGGCGGGTCGGCGGATTCCCACGGCTCCTCCTCAAAGCGCGAGCGACGTCCGTCGCGTCGCGCGGATGTGACTCACCTTCAAGACACACGGAAACGCCGGATGGTTGTGCGATGACGACGGGGTGACGCGCCGGGCACGGCCGCGGTCGCCCGGGCGTTCTCATGGCTCACCGCTACGGCGTGGAGGGGGGTACTGGCCGCCGCTGTCCGAAAACTGCTGGGGGACTGTGACGTTTGTACGAGCGAAATAGGTGCAGACGGTGAACTGACACAGTCCTTATACAAGCGGAGGGCACCATGGGCATCATCGCGTGGATCATCATCGGCCTGCTCGCCGGCGCCATCGCCAAGGCTCTGATGCCGGGCAAGGACCCGGGCGGCATCATCATCACCATGCTCATCGGCATCGCCGGTGGGCTGCTCGGCGGCTGGCTCGGCAAGGTCGTCTTCGGCGTCGACTCCATCGACGGGTTCTTCGAACTCTCCACCTGGATCGCCGCGATCGTCGGCTCCGTGATCCTGCTGGCGCTGTACCGCCTCGTCGCCGGCAGCCGGCATACGCACCGCCACGCGTGACCCGCTGAGGGCACCACGCCCGCGGCCACCCCAGGACGGCTCCCTCCTTTACCCAGGACGGGAGCCGTCCTGGCGTGCGGGGCGGGGCGGTGCCGCCGGTGGCACACGCTGCGGCGTGCCTCCGGCGGCACCGGCCGAGGACCTCCTCGTACCGGTGCGCCGCCCCTGTCAGGAAGCCGATGTCACGGTCGCGGGGTCCACTCCGGTCAGCTCGACGATGCGGTGGGGCGGCACGCCGGCGGCGAGAGCGCGTCCGATCAGGCCGTCCCGGCCCTCGGCGGAGTCACGGTAGGCGAGCAGTTCCTCCTCGATCCGGGCCAGCGGCTCCGGTGCCAGCTCGTGGCGGAGCCGGCTCATCTCCTCGTCGCTCAACGGGACGGGCAGCCGCTCCGCCCCCTCGGGGATCGCCGCCGTCTCCTCCGGGGGCAGCAGACGCAGATGCGGCGAGGTCGGTGTGATTCCGTACGCGTTCAGCCACGCCTGTACCGCGGGAGTCTCCATGCAGGCGAGATCACCTACGGCCGCGGGGGCCACCCCCAACGACGCGGGCATGTCGTCCAGCAGGAACAGGTAGGCGTCATCGGTCATCCTCGTTCTCCTTCACGGCAAGGTCGGACGGCGTTCGGATGACGTCCCATTACCCCGTCGCCTCCGAATTAGGTGCGGGAGTTCCAGGCGTGGCGGCCGCGCCGCTGACAGGCCCTCGGCAGGGGCGTCGTGCGCGTTCCTGCGGCGCAGGCGGTCGCGGAGGAGGGCGACGGCGACCATGTGCACGGCCACCAGGGGGGGCAGGGGCCACGTGGTCGCGGCCGCCGCCCTCGGTGGTGTCGGTGAGCATGTAGCACAGGACGAACGTGATCATCCCGATGGTGGCCCAGGTCAGGTACGGGTACAGCCACATCCCAGACGATCAGCCTGTCGGGGGTCTGGACGGCCTGCGCCTCCTGGTCGAGGAGAGGGAAACGGACCGACGACCCGGCGCGCCCGGCCGCGTTGGAGACCCGCTTCCATCTGGATCTCGCGGAGGCGCTGGGCGGCCCCGGGATCCGGGAGTCCGCCGCCGATCTGCTCGGCCGCCTGCACCGCTGCCCCCTGGACCGCCCAGCCTGTCGACCACCGCCCCGTCCGCACCAGCTACCCGCCCGGCACTGCCGACCACCGCCCCGTCCGCACCCCGTACCCGCCCGGCACTGCCGACCACCGCCCCGTCCGCACCCCCGTACCCGCCCGGCACTGCCGACCACTGGCCGTCCGCACCCCCGTACCCGCCCGCCGTCACCCCGCTCGCCGTCACCCCGCTCGTCGCCATCGGCCGTCGACAGCCCGCGCACCCGCCACGCCAGGCGCCTACGCGGCCGTCCTGATACGCCGCGACCCGGCCCTGGCCGAGCGTGTCGGCTCGATCGTCGCCGACGCGGACCGAGCCGCGCGGCCAACGGGACGGCGAGGGGCGTCGGCGACGGCCGTCCGGTGAGCCCGGGCAGTCGTCAGGTCATGCCCGCCGGTGTCCGCAGGAGCGCTCGGGTCGCCGCGTGGGCCGGGGTGGTGAAGACGCGCTCCGTGGGGCCGGACTCGACGGCGCGGCCCCCGTCGAGGACGGTGACCGTGTCGGTGCGGTCGGCGATCAGCGGGAGGTCGTGGCTGATGAGGACGAGGGCCGTGCCGCGCTCCTCCCGCAGCCGAAGCAGCAGGTTCATGATCGACTCGGCGGTGGCGGAGTCCAGCGCCGAGGTGACCTCGTCGCAGATCAGTACGTCCGGGTCGGCCGCCAGTGCCCGCGCGATGGCCACGCGCTGACGCTGTCCGCCGGACAGTTCGTGCGGGTAGCGGGAGGTGAACCCGGCGGGCAGGCCCACCTGTTCGAGCAGTTCCGCCACACGGGCCGGCACCGCGCCGGACGCGCACCGCCGGTGCAGCCGCAGCGGCCTGCCGATCGCGGCGCCGACCGTGCGGCTGGGGTTGAGCGCGCCGAGCGGGTTCTGGGTGACCAACTGGACGCGGCGGCGCTGTTCGCGGCCGCGCCCGCGCAGGCCCGTGCTCAGCGGTGCCCCGTCGAGACGGATCGTGCCGGAGGTGATCGGTTGCAGCCCTACCACGGCGCGGACGAGGGTGGTCTTGCCGGAGCCCGAGGCGCCGACGATGCCGGTCGCCGACCCGGGGGCGACGGTCAGCGAGACACCGTCCAGCGCCGGGGCGTCCGAGCGCCGGCCGAAGACCACGCGCAGGTCGCGCACGTCGAGTATGTCGAGTACGTCGAGTACGGGGGCGTCCGCCGCGCGGGTCGCGGGCGCGCGGCGCTCCGCCCGGTTCTCGACCCGGTTCTCGACCCGGTTGGGGTCCTCGGTCGGGCCCGCGGTCAGGTCCCCCGTCGGCGCGCCGGCCGGGTCGGACGGTCGTGGGCGGGGCCTGGGGACCGGGACCGGTGCGTGGAGGTCCACCACCTCGTCCGCGATGCGTTCGACGAGTTCGGGGTCGTGGCAGGAGAGCGCGACGGCCAGCCGGTGCTCGCGGGCGAGGTGCCGCAGCAGTTCGCCGATGTCGTCGCGGAGTTCGGGGTGCAGGCCGGCGGTCGGCTCGTCGAGGAGGAGGACCTGGGGGCGGCGGGCCAGCGCGCGGGCGAGGGCGACGCGGCGCTGCTGTCCGCCGGACAGGGCCGCCGGGCGCCGGGTGGCGAGGTCGCCGTCGGCGGGGAGCCGCACCTCGTCGAGGAGGGCCCGCACCGCCTCCGGGGCGCGGGAGTCGCTGAGTTCGCGCAGGAGGGAGCGGACGCGCATACGGGGGTTGAGGGCCGAGCCGGGGTCCTGGCCGACGTAGGCGAGCCGCTCGCGGCGCAGGGCTCGCAGCTCCCGTTCGGACAGGGCGAACACGTCGTGGCCGAGGACCTCCACGTGCCCGGACGTGCGCGCGGTGCCGGGTGGCAGGAGTCCGGTGAGGGCGCGCAGGAGTGTGGTCTTGCCGGAACCGGAGGGGCCGGTCAGGGCGGTCAGCCGGCCCGGTCGCAGGGTGAGCCGGGCGTCCCGCAGGAGGATCCGCCCGTCGTGGGCTGCCACGGTGAGGTCGGTGATCCGTGCCGCCGGGGCGGCGGGGGACGCCGCCGCCCCGTCCTTCGCGTACCGGTCGGGAGTGTGGCTCACAGGACGGTCACCGCCTTCCGGCCGGACTGGGGTGCGAGGGCCGCCGCCGCGAGGTTGACGCAGAGGGCGAGCAGGCCGATGGCGAGGCTGGGGGCGACCACGGACCAGGGGTTGAGGAGGATGCCGGAGGAGTTCTCCCGGATCATCAACGCCCAGTCGGCGGCGGGTGGTTGGGGGCCCACCTGGAGGAATCCGGCGGTGGCGACGAGGTAGACGGCGGCGACGAACCGCAGGCCGAAGAGGGCGAGCAGGGTGGCGCGCAGATTGGGCAGGACCTCGCGCAGCACGAGGTGCCACAGCCGTTCGCCGCCCGCCGCTGCGGCCTCGACGTAGCCGGAGGCGGCCACCGGGGCCGCCGCGCCGGCCGCGAGCCGCACCGCGTACGGCACACCGAGGACGACGGCGGCGGCGATCACGGCGAGCCGGCCGCCGTCGGGCCAGGACAGGGTCACGAGGAGGATGCCGAGCACGGCCGGCAGCAGCATCAGCAGGTCGGCGACGCGTTCCACCAGACGGCCGACGCGCGGGCGCAGCGCGCCGATCGCGCCGAGCACCGCAGCGCTGCCGGTGACCAGGGCGGCGACGAGCAGGGAGGAGAGAACCAGTTCGCGGCCGCCGGCGAGCAGCCTGCTCAGCACGTCCCGGCCGAGCTGGTCGCCGCCGAGGAGGGCGTCCCCGCCGGGACCCGCGTACGGGGCGGCGACCGGGGCGTCGATGGGGTGGGGCGCGAGCCAGGGCCCGGCGAGGGCGAGGCAGAGCAGCAGCAGGGCGGGCAGCACACGCAGGGCGGTCCCCCGGGTGCGGGGGCTCATCGGCGTCCTCCCGCCGTCAGGTCCCGGACGAGGTCGGCGAGGAGCAGGACGCCGGTGATGACCGCGCCCGACAGGGCCGTCACACCGGCGATGACGGGGCTGTCGCGGTCGGTCACGGCGGAGGCCAGGACCGACCCGATGCCGGGGTAGTTGAAGATGGTCTCGACCACGACCGCGCCGCCGAGGAGCATGCCGGTGGAGGTGGCGAGGCCCGCGGTGATGGTGGGCAGGGCGCCCGGCAGGACGTGGTGGGTGAGGACGCGGTGCGGAGGCAGCCCGTCGAGGACGGCGGTCTCCACGTGGGGGGCGCGGGCCTCGTCGGCGAGGGCGGCGCGCACGATGCGGACGTTCCAGCCGGTCTGGGGGACGGTCAGGGCGAGGACGGGCAGGATCAGCATGGTCCAGTCGGCGGGGGTTCCGTCGGCGTCGGTGAGGGTGACCGCGGGCAGCCAGTCCGTCCACAGCGAGAGCAGCAGGACGAGGGCGACGGCGACCACGAACTCGGGCAGGGCGAGGACCGCGGTGGCGGTGGCGGAGACGGCGCGGTCGACGCGCCCGCCGGGCCGCAGCGCGGCCCAGCAGCCGAGGGCGAGGGAGAGGACGGCGGTCAGCAACAGGGCGAGGCCGCCGAGCAGGAGGGTGTTGGGGAACGCCGACGACAGCAGGTCGCCCACCTTCTCGCCGCGGGCGGACACCCCGAGGTCGCCGGTGGGCAGGCCGCTCATCCAGTCCCAGAAGCGTTCCAGGACGGGCCGGTCGAGGCCGAGCAGTCTGCGTCGGGCCTCGGTGTCGGCGGCGCTCTCCCCGCGTTCGGAGGTGGCGTCGGCGGCGTCGCCCGGCAGCAGTTCGACGGTGACGAAGACCAGCGCGAGGAGCAGGGCGAGCAGCGTCGCCCGTTTCAGTACGACGAGACCGACACGGGCGGCGAGCAGCGGGACGGATGCACGCGTACGCCGGGCCTTCTCCACCTCGGGAGAGGGCCCGGCGGGTGCGGCCGTGTCAGCGGTCAACGGGCCAGCCATGCCCGCTCGAGCTGGACCCGGCCGTAACCGGGCAGCGTGGGCAGCCCGTTGACCTTGGATCCGGCGAGGTCGATGCCGTCGGCCATGCCCCACAGGAGGTAGCCGGAGCGGTCGTGCTCGATCTGCTGGAGCTGCTTCAGCAGGGCGGTGCGCTCGCTCGCGTCGGCGGTGCCGATGGCCTTCTGGTAGGCCTTGTCGAACTCCTCGTCCTTCCAGCCGGCCTCGTTCTGGCCGCTGTCGGAGACCATGGTCTTGCTGGCGAAGAAGACCACGGAGTCGTTGGTGCCCCAGTAGGTGGTGTAGAGGTCGCCCTTGAGCCAGGTCTTGTCCCAGAAGGTGCCGGACTCCTGCTTGACGACCTTCACCTTCACACCGGCCTCGCGGACCTGGGTGGCGAAGAGGGTGGCCGACTCGGCGAGGCCGGCGATGTCCTCGGTGGTGTACAGCTCGTACGTCTTCGACGTGTCGAACTTGGCCTCCTTCAGCAGCTGCTTGGCCTTGGCGAGGTCGCGGGTGCGCTGCGGGATGCCCTTGTCGTAGGCCGGGTCGCCGGTGCCGAGGATGTCGTTGGCGACGGTGCCGTAGCCGGAGAGGACCTGCTTGACCATGGCCTCGCGGTCGACGGCCAGGCGCAGCGCCTCGCGGACCTTCGCGTCGGCGAACGGGCCGTCGGCGGTGCGCAGGACGATGGGCATCGCCATGTCGTTGGGCCGGCGGACGGTCTTGATGTCCTTGCGGCTCTCGGCCGTGCGGGCGGCGACGGCGCCGACGTTGGAGGCGAGGTCGATCTGGCCGGCGAGCAGGGCGCTCGCCATCGCCTGGGGGCTCTCGAAGATCTTGACCTCGATGGCGTCGAGGTGGACGTCGCCGCCGTACCAGTCGTCGTTGCGGACGAGGCGGGCGTTGCCGCCGCGGAACCAGTCGAGCTTGAAGGGGCCGGTGCCGGGGGCCTTGGCGATGTTCTTGTCGGTCGTGCCCTTGGGGACGACGAAGGTGGTGAGGCGGACCAGGAGCGGCAGTTCGGCGTTGGCGTAGTCGGAGACGATCACGACGGTGTCGGTGCCGTCGGCGGAGATGTTCTTCTCCTGGATGCCGGGCAGCCGGGAGGCGCCGGCGGGGGTGGCGCGCAGCCGCTTGAGCGAGAAGACGACGTCGTCGGCGGTGACGGGGGACCCGTCGTGGAACTTCGCGCCCTTGGCGATCGTGAACCGCCAGGTCTTCAGGTCGTCCGATGCCTTCCAGCTCGCGGCGAGGCGGGGCTCGGTGTTGGGCTTGGCGCCGGGAACGGTCAGGGTGTCGTAGATCAGGCTGAGGATGAGGTAGTCGCTCTCGTTGGCCTGGCTGCCGTGGGGGTCCCGGGTGATGGCGCCGGCCCTGCCGAGGGCGCCGACCCGCAGGGTGCCGCCCTTGACGGGTTCGGCAGAGCCGCCGCCGGCGGCCGCGTTCGGCTCCTCGTCGCCGCCCCCGCCGCAAGCGGTGAGCAGGGCGCCCGCGCCGATGGCGCCGCCGAGCCAGAGCATGTGACGTCGCGTCAGCTCCACGTGTTCCTCATTTTCCCGCAGTTGACCGAAATTTGCTTAGCCTTACCTACCTTGTACAACTCCTGCGTGACAAGGCCCACTTCGCGTGACCTAGATCCTACTTAGGTAAGCCTTGCCTGTCATCGGGGTCCTGGCTATGTTTCACCAGGGCTTCCCGGCGCCGCACCGACCACGCGGCCCACCCCGGAGGGCCTTCTTCTCCATGCCCGTAGACCAGCAACGCGCTGCCCCGCACCCCCCGCACTGGAACGGACAGTCACCATGCCCACGGGAACCGCACCCGTACGCCTGCTCGATTCCGACTCGGTGGCCGAACTGACCGCCGCCGCCCGCACCCTCCTGGCCAGGTACGACGGATCGTCGACCCACCCCGACCTGCTGGCCGACGTCCCCGCCGCGGCCGCCTCGCTGAGCGACGCGATACGCCACGCCTGCCGCCCCGTCGACACCGCGGACGGCCTGTTCGTGCTGCGCGGCCTGTCCGTCGACGACACCGAGATCGGCCCCACACCGGGCCACTGGTCGACGGCCGGCGACGCCGGCGCCGTATACGACGTCATCCTGCTGCTGCTCTCGACGGTGATGGGCACCCCCATCGCCTGGGAGGGCCAGCAGGAGGGCCGCTTCGTCCACAACATCGTGCCGTCCCCCGGCCACGAGGAGGAGCAGACCGGCGCCAGCAGCAGTGTGCTGCTCAGCCCGCACACCGAGGACGCGTTCCACCCCGGCCGCGCCCATCTGCTGGTCCTCGGCTGCATGCGCAACCACGACTCCGTCGCCACCACCGCCGCCAGCATCCGCCAGGTCGAACTCGACGACCACGAGGTGGAGTTGCTCAGCCGCCCGGTCCTTCCGATCCTGCCGGACGACGCCTACGAGGAGGCCCAGGGCTACGCGGGCGAGCCACCGGCCGTGCCCACGCTCTGGGCGTCCGAGGACGGCCTGACCCTGCGCTTCGACCCCGCCTACACCCCCCTGGACCAGGCACCCGAGGACCACCGCGCGGCCTACGCCCGGCTGGAGGGCGAACTCGCCCGCGTCAGCGTCGCGGTGAGCCTGAACCCGGGCGAGGTCCTGGTCGTCGACAACGACCTGGTCGTCCACGGCCGGGTCCCCTTCCAGGCCCGCTACGACGGCACGGACCGCTGGCTGAAACGTTCCTCCGTGCGGGTCGGGGGCCGCCGCACCCGGCCGCCCGCCGAGGAGTCGGAGCACGGCTACGGCCAGGCAGCCGTGGAGGCGTACGCATGACCCGCATCGACACCCCGGAAGGAACGGCCGTGGCACCCGACGACAAGACACTGCGGATTCTCAGCACCAGCGACGTGGCCGGCATCGACATCACGCTGACCGATGTCGTCTCCGTGGTGGAGCAGGCGTACCGCACCCTGGCGGACGGCCGCTCCGACAACCCGCGCAAGCTCACCGTCAAGCCCGAGGACGGCCACTCCGTCGCCTACGCGATGCTCGGCCGGGACGGGGTGCGCGGGGTCGTCGCGATCAAGACCTCCTACAAGTACGGCCTCCACGAGGACCGCGACAAGCAGCACTACTACACGACGCTCACCCTCTACGACGACGAGACCGGCCTGCCGGTCGCCATGCTCGACTGCGGCCGCGTCGGCGCCCTGCGCACCCCCGCGGTCTCCGCCCTGCTGGCCCGGGAACTGGCCGCCCCGGACAGCCGCAGCGCCCTCGTCATCGGCACCGGCACCCAGGGCCGGCTCGCGCTGCCGTTCCTGCTGACCACCCTGCCGGACCTGGAACGGCTGATGCTCTTCGGCACCCACCCGGACGGCATCCGGGCCGTGCGCGAGCAGCTGCACGCGTACTTCCCCGACCGGGAGCTGGAGATCGTCACGGACCTGCGGGCCGCCGCCGCGGACGCGGACGTCGTGCTCGCCACCGCCGGACCGGGCACCCCCGCGTCCGTCGAGGCCGAGTGGCTCAAGCCGTCCGCCCTGTCGGTGCTGATCGGCTACGGCATCGCGCCGTCCACCCTGCACACCGCCGACCGTGTCATCGCCACCAGCGAGGCCCAGATGCGGGTCACCGGCACGGACATGGCCGACGCCGACGGCGAACTACGCGCCGTGCACGCCGAGTTCCCGGAGGTGCTCGCGGGCCGCGCCGAGGGCCGCACGGACCCGGGGCAGCGGATCTTCGCGTACAACAGCGGGCTGGTCGTCACGGACATCGCCCTCGGCCACCGGTTCGCCCAGCTCGCGCTCGCGCAGGGCCTGGGTACGGCGGTGCCGCTGTGGACGTGACGACCGCCCTCCCCTCGCACACCACCGACGAGGTGCGCGCGCTCCTCGAACCGCCCGGCGACTCCCTCCTGCACGAGCTGGGACACGGGCTCGGCGGGCCGTACCACGTGCTGTTCCCCCGGCGGTTCGACGCCAACGCCGCCGCGTTCCGGGCGGCGTTCGCCTCGGCGGGCGTGGACGGCCGCGTGTACTACGCCAAGAAGGCCAACAAGGCGTCCGTGTTCGTGGAACGGGCCGCCGTGGCGGGCCTGGGCGTGGACGTGGCCAGCCACGGGGAGCTACGCGAGGCGCTGGCGGCCGGGGTGCGCGGCACCGACCTGGTGGTCACCGGCCCCGCCAAGGACGACCATCTGCTGCGGGTCTCCGTGCTGCACGGGGCGCTGATCGCCGTGGACGCCCTCGACGAACTGGACCACGTCCTCGCCCTGGGGTGTGAACTCGGCCGTGTGGCCCACGTGTTGCTGCGGTGCCTGCCGCCGGGGCAGCCGCACAGCCGCTTCGGCCTGGACGACGCCGAGATGGCGACGGCCCTCGGCCGTTGCCGCACCGAGCACGTGGACATGGCGGGGTTCAGCTTCCACCTCTCCGGCTACGACATCCAGGAACGGGCCGACCTGGCCGCCCGGGCGGTGCGGCTGTGCGCGCACGCCCGCACCCTGGGGCTGCGCGCCGACCGGGTCAGCGTCGGCGGCGGCTTCGCGGTGGACTACGTGGGCGCGGAGGACTGGCGCCGCTTCCACGAGAGCACCCGGCCCGAGCACTTCCACCGGAACAAGACCTTCTCCGGCGGCTACTACCCGTACCACTCCCCCGTCGCCGGCGCGGACGCGCTCGCCGCCCTGCTCGCCTCGACCCCGGCGGGCGAGGAGTCGAGCCTGGCCGAGCTGGTCCGTCAGGCGGGGGTGACCCTGCTCGTCGAGCCGGGCAGGGCACTGCTGGACCAGGCGGGATGCAGCGTCTTCCGGGTCCAGGGCGTCAAGGAACGCGACGACTACGACATCCTCACCGTGGACGGCAGCAGCCTCAGCCTGTCCGAGCAGTGGTTCGAGAGCGAGTTCCTGCCGGACCCGGTGCTCGTCCCGGCCGACCGGGCCGACCTGGCCGACGCGGGCCCGTACCCGGCCTGTGTGGGCGCCGCCACCTGCCTGGAGTCGGACCTGCTGACCTGGCGCAAGATCCCCTTCCCCGTCCGCCCGGCCACCGGCGACCTGCTGGTGTACCTGAACACGGCGGGCTACCAGATGGACTCCAACGAGTCCCCGTTCCACGAGTTGCCGCTGCCGCCCAAGGTCGTCGTCGAACCGCCGGCCCCCGACTCCCCCTCCGTCCGCCCCCGCTGGCGTCTCGACCGCCACCCGTAGGGAGTTCCCCGCCATGAGCCACCCCCACCCCCTGCACCGTCCGCCCGTCGTCCGCCAGGTCTCCGAACTCATCGGCGCCACCCCGCTGTTCGAGCTGTGCCGCACGGAGAGCGACGCCCGGCTGCTGCTGAAGCTGGAGCAGTTCAACCCGACCGGGACGGCGAAGATACGCATGGCCCGGCAGATGGTCGTCGACGCCGAGGAGCGCGGGCTGCTGCGCCCCGGCGGCCGGATCATCGAGTCCACGTCGGGGAACACCGGGCTCGGGCTCGCCGTGGTGGCCGCCGAGCGCGGCTACACGTTCACGGCGGTCGTCGACCACCACGCGTCCAAGGACAAGCTGCGCGCCATGAAGGCCATGGGCGCCGAACTGGTCTACGTGGCCGCAGAGGGCGACGAGGACCTCGCCACGGCGGCGCGCGAGGAACTGGCGGAGCGCATGGCCGCCGAGTCGGACAACGCGTACTTCACCGAGCAGCACAACAACATGGCCAACGGCGTCGGTTACCACCCGGTGGCCCGGGAACTGGACGCCGCGCTGGACGGCCGTATCGACATCCTGATCGGCGCGGTCGGCACCGGGGGCGGGCTGTTCGGCACCGGGGGCGCGCTGCGCGCGACCGTGCCGGACGTGCGGATCGTCGGGGTCGAGCCCAAGGGTTCCATCGCCTTCGGGCCGCCCGCGCACGACTACCACCAGTCCGGCACCGGTACGCCGGAGGGCGCGACGATCGGCGCCATGGTCGACTACAGCCTGCTGGACGAGGGCGTGAAGGTCGGTGACGTCGAGGCGTTCGCCACCGCCCGCGCCGTGGCCCGCCGCACGGGGCTCATGCTCGGTGGCTCGGCGGGCGGGGTGGTGTACGAGGCCCTGACCCGGATGCCCTCCCTCGCGCCGGGGACGACTATGGTCGCCCTGATCAACGACGGCGGGGAGAAGTACCTGGACACGGTCTTCGACGACGACTGGATGGGTGCCCGGGACCTGCTCTCCCCCGACACCGAACGCGAGGTGGACGAGCTGCTCGCCAAGCTCCGCCGCGTCGCGCCGGACGTCCAGGGGTAGTTCGTCCCCGTCGTCAGCGTCCCCCCACCTCAGGAACGGAAGTCGATGCCGCCCGCCCTCGCCCGCCTCCTCGGCGACAGCCGCGCCCTCGCCACGCTGGCCGTGCCGCTGGCGCTCACCCAGCTCGCGCAGGTCGCCCTCACCACCACCGACACCATCATGATGGGCCTGCTCGGCACCGAGGCCCTCGCGGCGGGCGGCCTCGCCATGGTGATCTTCAACCAGCTGCGCACCATGGGCGTCGGCATGGTGACCGCCGTCGGCAACCAGGTCGCGGCGGCCGACGCGCGGGCGGAGTCGGCCGACGCGACCGGGGCCGCCGAGGACGAGGTCCGGGACCTGGTCCGGGCGAGCCTGCTCCTGTCGACCCTCGTGGGGGTCGTGGGCGCCGTGCTGATGGTGCTCATCGGGCACGCCGTGATCTGGCTCGGCCAGGACCCGGAGGTGGTCGACGCCGCGAAGCCCATCCTCTACACGATGGCGCCCGGCCTGATCCCCTGTCTGTGGTTCCAGGCGATACGGCAGTTCACCGTCGGCATGCGCCGCCCGCAGGCCCTGCTGCGCATCACCCTCGTCTCGATCGCCGTCAACGCCGGCCTCAACTGGGTCCTCATCCACGGCACCTGGATCTTCCCCGAGCTGGGTCTGCCCGGCATCGGCCTGTCCACCAGCCTGGTGTACGCGCTGTCCTGCCTGGCCCTGTACCTGTCCGCCCGGCGCGACCCCCGGCTCGCCCCCGTCCTGTCGCTCAGCGTCTGGAAGACCCGCCCCGCCACACTGCGCCGGCTGACCGGGCTCGGTACGCCGATCGCCGCCACCTACGGCTCCGAGGCGGGCTTCTTCTTCGTCGTCGCCCTGTTCGCGGGCAGCTTCGGCACGGCGGCGCTGGCCGCGCACACCGCCGTCAACCAGCTCGTCTACATCGTCTTCCAGATCGCCGTCGGTCTGTCCCACGCCGCGTCCATCGGCGTCAGCCGGGAGCTGGCGCTGCACAACCTGGCCGCCGCCCAGCGGCTGAAGGCCACCGCCCTGGCCTGTGCGGCGGCGGTGATGGCCGTGGTCGGACTGGTGTACGTGACCGCGCCCGGCCTGGTGCTCGCGCCGTTCTTCGACACCGGGGACACCAGGGCGGTCGACATCGCCACCCAACTGCTGCTGGTCGCGGCGGTGCTGCAGTTCTTCGACTGCGCCCAGAACATCGGCGTCGGCCTGCTGCGCGGCCTCGACGACACGAAGGGCGGTTTCCGCGTCACCCTCGTCGGCTACTGGCTCGTGGGCCTGCCCGCCGCCGCCCTGCTCGGCCTCGCCGTGGGGCTGGACACCCTCGGGATCTGGCTCGGCCTCCTCACCGGCCTCGCCACCACCGCCGTACTCCTTCTGCGTCGCTTCGACCAGGGCCTCGGCCGGCTGCCCCGGACGACGGAACCGGAGCCGTCCCAGGCGTGACGGCGCCGGGGCCGGACGGAGTGGCGCGACGCCGGGGAGCGGTACGCCGTCGCGCGAGCGGATCGTGGCCGGCGCCGCGGACATGATCAGCCGGTGCGGGCCGAGCGCCACGAGCATCCGGGAGACGGCCAAGCACGCCAAGGCACCGCTCGGTTCGACGTACCACTACTTCGCCGAGGGCAAGCAGCAACTGGCCACGGAGGCGGTCCGGTTCACGGGCGAGTGGGTCGCGCGGAGTCTGCGCAAGGAGCTGGAGGCGGGGGCCGGCGGCGGGCCTGAGCGCCTTCCTTGAGCTGTGGCGCGGGATCGTGGTCGAGAGCGACTTCCACGCGGGCTGCCCCGTCCTGGCAGAGGCCATCGAGGAACCACCGGCCGACGAGGTCCCGCCCTCCCCGGCCGCCGCGGCGGAGGTCTTCGAGCAGTGGGAGGCCCCGCCGGCGGCGCCCCTGCGCGAGCACGGAGCCGAGCGCGAGCAGGCCGCGCAGGTGGCGACGCTCGTCGTCTCGGCCGTCGAGGGGACGGTGGCGATGTGCCGTGCCAAGCGCAGCACCCAGCCCCTCAACCGCACCGCCGCACAGCTCCAGGCCCTCATCGCGGTCACCACCGGCGGGTGACCCGAGGTCAAGCCGGCGGCAGTTGATCAGGCGATCACCCCAGTACCGGGGCCGGGACCGGACCAGCCGGTGGCGGCCACCACCTCGCGTGCGATGTCCACGACACCCCTGTCATCCGTCACCACCCGCACCGCGTCCGCAGGGAGGTGCTGGTCCAGCAGCCGCGCCTTGCGGGCACTGCCTTCCAGCTCCTGCTGCAGTTCCGAGCCGAGTTCGCGGCGCGTCAGCCGCTCGCGTGCGGTGGCGTCGGAGGCTGTGAGAAGGACCCGCACGATCCGAACCCCCGGTCCCATGGCCCGCTGGAACATACCGGTCGCTTCCGGCAGCACACTCAGGGTGTTCGTATAGATCAGTCGGCGGTAGCCGCGCCGGGCGAAATTGGCCCACACGGCGGTCAGGTTGCTCTCGGTGATCTCCGAGCGGTGCGGGTCCCCCTCAGGGGCCGGATGCACCGCACCCATGAAGTCCCCGTCGACGATGGCGTGACGGACCGCCGCGGCCCGCAACAACGCCGAAACCTCCCACCCCACCGTCGTCTTGCCGACGCCGGCCCGCCCCCCGATGAGCAACACCTCCGTGTGATCCATGAGAGCAGCGTGCCCGTGCGCGTCCTCGGGGCGCCAGCCCATGCCGGCGGCGCGCTACGCGTGCCGGACGACCTGGTACATCGTCTGGGAGGCGGGCGACGGGTGCGGGACACTGTTCCAGCCGATCTCCTCGGCGCGCTTCTCGATCGCCTTGTGTGCGGCCTGAGCGGCGGCTTCGTTCTCGAAGAAGGCGATGGACAGTCCATTGCCGGTAGCGGGGTCGACGAGGTGGTACGCCCCGTGGACGCCAGGCGTCGCGGCGGCGGCATCCAGCACCCAGTCGCGGTCGTCCGTCGGCATCGGTTCCCACACGGCCACCCTCGCGATCATCGCTGACTCCCTCTCGTCGGTCCGAGTCTTCAGGATGAGGCAGCCTTCGCGGGCACACAGGCGGTCCCTTCCTCTGTCACCCGTCCGCCGGTCAGGTGTCGCACATCGGTCGGCCGCCGCCCGGGTGACGCTGTCTACGGGAGCGTGATGCCGAGGCGCTCCGCCAGTTCGTCGGCGCGGACGCCGTACGTCTGCCGGATCCGTACGCCGTCGGGGCCGACGTCGAAGACGCCGCAGTCCGTGTAGACGCGGCTGACGCACCCGACGCCGGTCAGCGGATACGTGCAGCGGGGCACGAGCTTCGGCTCACCGGAGCGCGTGAACAGCGTCATCATCACGTAGACGTCCTTGGCGCCGATGGCGAGGTCCATGGCACCGCCGACGGCGGGGATCGCGTCGGGCTCACCGGTGTGCCAGTTGGCGAGGTCGCCGTCGAACGCCACCTGGTACGCCCCGAGGACGCACACGTCGAGGTGGCCGCCGCGCATCATCGCGAAGGAGTCGGCGTGGTGGAAGTACGCCGCGCCCGGCAGCTCGGTCACCGGGACCTTGCCGGCGTTCGTCAGGTCGGGGTCGACCGCGTCGCCCTCGGCCTTCGGCCCCATGTTGAGCATGCCGTTCTCGGTGTGCAGCACCACCCCGGAGTCGGCCGGCAGATGGTCGGCGATCTTGGTGGGCTGGCCGATGCCGAGGTTGACGAAGGCGCCCGCCGGGATGTCGCGTGCGATGACGGCGGCCAGTTCGTCCATCGAGAGCCGGTGGTCGGCGGTCATGGGCGGCACGGCGTCCGCCCGGCCGCCACCCGCAGCAGTCGCCGAAGTCGCCGACCCGGCGTCCGGCGTGGTCGTCGGTGTGGTGGTCATCGCGCCCCCTGCACGGTGTAGTGACGGGCCTCGACCTGGACGATCCGGTCGACGTAGATGGACGGGGTGACCACGGCCTCGGGGTCCAGCTTCCCCGCGTCGACGACCTGGTCGACCTGGACGATGGTCGTCGTCGCGGCCGTGGCCATGACGGGTCCGAAGTTGCGGGCGGTCCTGCGGTAGACGAGGTTGCCCATCGTGTCCGCGACATGGGCGCTGATCAGCGCGTAGTCGCCCTTGATCGGGTACTCCAGCAGATACTTCCGGCCGTCGATCTCCCGCTCCTCCTTGCCCTCGGCGAGCGGAGTGCCGACCGCGGTCGGGCAGTAGAACGCGCCGATGCCGGCACCGGCCGCGCGCATCCGCTCGGCGAGGTTGCCCTGCGGGACGACCTCCAGTTCGACCTTGCCCGCGCGGTAGAGGTCGTCGAAGACCCAGGAGTCGACCTGGCGCGGGAAGGAGCAGAGCACCTTGCGCACCCGGCCGGCGGCGAGGAGCGCGGCGAGCCCGACGTCGCCGTTGCCGGCGTTGTTGGACACGATGGTGAGGTCCTTCGCCCCCTGCCGGATGAGCGCCTCGATCAGGTCGAACGGCATGCCCGCCAGGCCGAAGCCGCCCACCAGCACCGTGGACCCGTCCTCGATGCCGGCGACCGCCTCGTCGGCGCTCCGCAGGATCTCCGCCCTGCTCATGCGGCCACCCCCGTCACGTCGCAGTTCTCGAGGACGACGGCCAGGCCCTGGCCGACGCCGATGCAGATCGCGGCGACGCCGTAGCGCTGCCCGGTCTCCCGCAGCACCTTGGCCAGTGTGCCGAGGATCCGGCCGCCCGAGGCGCCCAGGGGATGCCCGATGGCGATGGCGCCGCCCTTCTGGTTGACGAGGTCGGGGTCGACCTTCCAGGCGTCGAGGCAGGCCAGCGACTGCACGGCGAACGCCTCGTTGATCTCGACCGCGCCCACCTGGTCCCAGCCGATCCCGGCCCGGGCCAGCGCGCGGTTCGCCGCCTCGACCGGCGCGTAGCCGAAGTCCCGCGGCTCCAGCGCCATCACCCCGCGCCCGGCGATCCGGGCGACCGGGTCGGCCCCGATCGCCGCCGCGGCCCCCTCGCCGCCCAGCAGCACCGCCGAGGCACCGTCGTTGAGCGGGCTGGCGTTGCCCGCGGTGATGGTGCCGCCCTGCTCGGGGGTGCGGAACACCGGCTTGAGCCCGGCCAGCACCTCCGTCGTGGACCCGGCGCGGATGCCCTCGTCACGGGTGAGGTCGACACCCTCGACCGGCGCCACCAGGTCGTCGTAGAAACCCGACTCCCAGGCCGCGTGGGCGAGCCGGTGGGAACGGGCGGCGAACTCGTCCTGCCGTTCGCGGGAGATGTCGAAGCGTTCCCGGAGCAGTTCGTTGGCCTCGCCGAGGCTGACCGTCCACTCCTTCGGCATGCGCGGGTTGACCAGCCGCCAGCCGAGCGTCGTCGACACCGCGGTGACATCGCCGGCCGGGAACCCCTTCGCCGGCTTGGGCAGCACCCACGGGGCCCGGGTCATGGACTCCACGCCACCGGTCAGCACCACCTCCGCGTCGCCGGACTCGATCAGCCGGCTGGCGGTCATCGCCGCGTCGAGGCTGGAGCCGCACAGCCGGTTGACCGTGCTGCCGGGCACGCTCACCGGGAGCCCGGCGAGCAGCGCGGCCATCCGGCCGACGTTGCGGTTCTCCTCGCCGGCGCCGTTGGCGTTGCCCCACACCACGTCGTCGATCGCGGCCGGGTCCAGGCCCGGCACCGTCGCGAGCGTCGAGGTGATCGCGGCGGCGGCGAGGTCGTCGGGGCGGACACCGGCCAGCGCGCCGTTGAAGCGGCCGAACGGCGTCCGCGTCGCGGCGTAGATGAAAGCACTCATGGCAGCGACGCTAATCCAGCACCGCGATATTCTGAAGTACGCATATCCGACCCGATTGATAGGCACGACGTATGGATGACGTATGGATCTGCGGCACCTGAGGTACTTCGTGGCGGTGGCCGAGGAGCGTCATTTCGGGCGGGCCGCCGAGCGGCTCCACATGGCCCAGCCGCCGCTCTCCCAGCAGATCCGGCAGCTGGAGGCCGAGCTGGGCGTCGAGCTGCTGCGCCGCACCACGCGCCGCGTCGACCTCACCGAGGCCGGCCGCGCCTATCTCGCGCGGGCGCGGGCGATCCTCGCCGACGTCGACGAGGCCACCCATCACGCCCGGCGCGTCGCCGCCGGCACGGTGGGGCACCTGGCGATCGGGTGCGTGGGCTCGGCGACGTACAGCCTCCTGCCCGCCCTCTCCCGGCGGCTGTCGGAGGAGCTTCCCGGCGTCGACTTCTCGTTCCGCGGCGAGATGCTCGCGCCCGACCAGGTCGAAGGGCTGCGCACCGGCGCGATCGACGTCGCGCTGCTGCGCCCTCCGGCGGCCGACCTCTCCCTGACGGTGCACACCCTGCGCCGGGACCGGCTCGTCGTCGCCGTACCGGTCGACCACCCCCTGGCCCGCCGCGAGCGGCTGCGGGCGAGGGACCTGGCAGGGGCCGACCTGATCGTGCACGCCGCCGACCGCCGGTCGGTGATGTACGACGTCGTGATGGCCCTCCTGCGCGGCGCCGGGGTCGAACCGCATGTCCGCCACCAGGTCGGCGAGACGTCGACGCTGGTCACGCTGGTGGCCGGGGGTCTCGGCGTCGCGGTCGTGCCGGAGCCGGTGACGGCGCTGGCGCTCGACGGCGTCGCGTACCTGCCGCTGGCCGGGGCGGACGCGCGCGTGGAGCTGGCGGTCGCCCACCGCGCCGACCGCGCGGAGCCGCATCTGGAACGCACGGTGGGGATCATCCGCGCGGCGTTCTGACGCACCCTTCCTGGACGGCCCGCCGGGGGTGCGGTGGCGACCGCGGTCCGGTCGGAGCTGCGGCGTGGACGGGATGCCCGCACGCTGGAAGTCGGGGGACGCGCTGTCCACGGGGCGGGGGAAGGAGGCCGACATGGCGAAGGACCGGAGCAAGGGCAAGAAGCTGGAGGAGGGGGACAAGGTCGCCTGGCGCAGTCACGGCGGCCGGGCCGAGGGCGAGGTCGAGAAGGAGATCACCGAGCGGACGGAGGCCGCGGGCAGGACGGTTGACGCTTCGCCCGAGGACCCGCAGTACCAGGTCCGCAGCGAGAAGTCCGGCCGCGCCGCGGTGCACAAGCCGTCCGCGCTGAAGAAGAAGTGACGCCGCGTGGAGGGCGCAGAGCGGCAGGAGACCTGGGACGCGTTCCGCGAGCTGGTCAACATGAGGCCGGGCGAGCTGGAGGAGTGGCTGGAATCGGAGGAGTCGCGCGGCGCCGGGCAGCACAAGGACGGCGGTGAGTCCACGGGCCACGCCTCCGGACGCCGGATCGTCGGCATCCTGCGCACGGCCGAGGGCGACCTCTCGGACGACGACTACCGGCACATGCGGAAGGTCGTCGGCTACATCCGGCGGCACCTCGCCCAACGTCCCTCCGGTGACCCGCGGGACACCCGCTGGAGGTACTCGCTCATGAACTGGGGCCACGACCCACTGGCCTGACGGACCCCGTGAACGACGCAGCCCGGCCCGGAGCCGGCGGCGAAGCTATCGTGCCGGGTGTGACGTTCAGTGATGGTGGGGCCGGCGACATACGACGGCCGGGGACGCGGCTGCGGGTGACGGTGGACGCTCTGCGGGCGGCCAAGGCGCAGAGCCCGGACCTGTTCTCGTATCTGCTCGGCGGGACCGTCGACGAGGAGACCGCGCGGGCCGCCGCGGCGGACGGGGCGCCGCCGGAGTTCCTGGACTTCTGCCGGGTGCTGGACGGTGCGAGCTGCAGCCCGTCGGTGCAGCTCTTCGGCCTGGAGGAAGCCCTTGGGCACCAGTTCTACTGCGATCCGGTGGCCGACTGCGTGCCGCCGCTGTCCCGGGAGAAGTTGTTCTGCGTCGGCATGATCCATGAGACGCCGGTCCACGTGGACCGGGCGGGCGGCGGCGTCCTCGGCATCCCCGACGAGCACCGCGAGTGGCCGGACGCCGAGCGCTTCGAGCAACTGGCGTCCAGCCTGGAGGAGTTCTTCGTCGAACGGCTGGCGACCGCCGAGTACACACGGATCGGTCCGGTCGACGACGACCTGGCGGAGTACGACGAGTGGCTGACCCTGCTACGGCGCGCCGGGCTCGTCCCCTGAGCGCGCTCCCGGCCGACGTCGGTGGACGACGGGCTCACAGGACGAGGCTCATCAGGATCGCGTCGCGGTCGTCGCCGGGCGCGATGCGCAGCGCGCCCGGCCAGCGGCCGACCTCCTCCCAGCCCACCTTGCGGTAGAAGTCCTCCAGTCCCACCCCGCCGCGGGTGGACAGTTGCAGGCGCTCCAGCCCCATCTCGTCCCGCGCGATGGCGTGGACGCGGTGCATCAGCCCGGCGCCGATGCCCAGGCCCCGGAAGCGCACATGGGTCTGGACGTGGTTGACCGTGCCGCAGTGCGCGCCGAGCGGGTGCGGCTCGCGGCGCAGGATCAGCCAGCCGGCCAGCGAGCCGTCGACGGTGGCGACGAGGAGCCTGCCGCGTGCGGGGTGGAGGTTCCGGACGAGGCCGTCGACCACGGGCGCGACATCGTGGGTGCTCACCGGCAGCGGCGGGAACTCCGTGGCGAGCACCGCGCCGCCCGCGTTGGCCACGCCCTCCCAGCAGTCGGTGAGTTCCTTCCGCAGGGCCCGGGTGACGTCGTCGGGACGGGTGAACTGCGTGAACTGCGGGGACCTCTGCACCGTCATCGTCATGACGGTCAGCGTGGCAGAAGCCCGGCGGACGAGTGGGCGGAACGTCGCCTCGCGGCGGCCGTGGATATGCTCGCCGTCCGGCGCCCGCCCCCGGCTGGATCCACACGGCCCCACGCCCCCGGCGACGACGCCCGCAGGACAGCCGCAGGACGACCGAAGGCAGCGAGAAGAGCACCGTGACCACGTACGACTACGAGAAGGACGGGGCGGAGATCTACCGCCAGTCCTTCGCCACCATCCGCGCGGAGGCCGACCTCGCGGGACTGCCCGCCGACGTCAGCCAGGTCGCCGTCCGGATGATCCACGCCTGCGGGATGGTCGACCTCGTCCGGGACCTGGCGTACTCGCCGGGGGTGGTGGCCTCCGCCCGCGAGGCGCTGCGCGCGGGGGCGCCCGTGTTCACGGATGTGCGGATGGTGGCCAGCGGAGTGACCCGCTCACGGCTGCCCGCCGGCAACGACGTGCTGTGCACGCTCGCCGACCCGGCCGTGCCCGAGCTGGCGGCGAAGCTGGGAACCACGCGCAGTGCCGCCGCGCTCGAACTGTGGCGGGAGCGGCTGGAGGGCTCGGTCGTCGCCGTCGGCAACGCGCCGACCGCCCTGTTCCGCCTCCTGGAGATGATCGAGGACGGCGCGCCCCGGCCCGCCGCCGTCATCGGCGTCCCGGTCGGTTTCGTCGGCGCCGCCGAGTCCAAGGACGCGCTGGCCGCGAACACGGCGGGACTGGAGTACCTGGTCGTACGAGGCCGTCGCGGCGGCAGCGCCATCGCCGCCGCCGCGCTCAACGCGCTCGCGAGCGAGGTGGAGTGAGGACGGACCCGGCCGGTGGCCCCGGCCGGGGACGGCGGTGACGTCCCAGGTCAGCCGCCCGTGAGGTGTTCGGCGACCCAGCGGGCCGCCGTCTCGGGGTCCGCCGCCACGGGGACGCCCTCGGGCACCGGAGGTCTGCGGACCACGACCACGGGCAGGCCGGCCTCGCGCGCGGCGGTGAGCTTCGGTGCGGTGGCCGCTCCCCCGCTGTCCTTCGTGACGAGGACGTCGACGCGGTGGCGGCGCAGCAGCGCCCGCTCCCCGTCGAGCGTGAAGGGACCCCGGTCGAGCAGTACTTCCATGCGGGCCGGGTGCGGAGCCTCGGGTGGGTCGACGGACCGCACGAGGAACCAGAGGGCGTCGAGACCGGCGAAGGCGGCCAGACCCAGGCGCCCGGTGGTGAGGAACACCCGCCGGCCCAGGGCGGGCAGCAGGGCCGCGGCCTCGTCCAGGGACGCGGCCTCGTGCCAGTCGTCGCCGTCCACGGGGACCCAGCCGGGGCGGCGCAGGGCGAGCAGGGGAACATGGGCGTCGGCGGCGGCCCGCGCCGCGTGGAAACTGATGGTCCCGGCGAAAGGGTGGGTGGCGTCGATGAGCGCGTCCACCCGCTGCTCGCGCAGCCAGGCGGTGAGGCCCTCGGCGCCGCCGAAGCCGCCCACGCGGACCTCGCCCGGGGGCAGCCGGGGGCCGGCGACCCGTCCGGCGAGGGAGCTGGTCAGGGTGAGGCCGGGAGTGCCGTGGAGCAGTTCGGCGAGGCGGCGGGCCTCCGTGGTTCCGCCGAGTACCAGTACGTGCATGGGGGGCCGGGTCCGTTCATGAACAGCAGTGACGAGCAGCGCGCCGACGGGGCGGCCGGTGCGGCGAAGGGCGGTCGCGCGGCCCAACTCAAGCACACCGGGCTGCGGCCCGGCTGGACCACGGGTGCCTGCGCGACGGCGGCGGCGACGGCCGCGTACACCGCCCTGCTCACCGGTGAGTTCCCCGACCCGGTGACGATCACCCTGCCGAAGGGGCAGACCCCGTCGTTCGCGCTCGCGGCCGAGGAGCTGACGGACGCGTACGCCATGGCGGGCATCGTGAAGGACGCGGGCGACGACCCCGACGTCACGCACGGCGCGCTGGTCCGGGCCACGGTCCGGCGGCTGCCCGCCGGATCCGGGGTCGTCTTCCGGGCCGGCCCCGGCGTCGGGACGGTCACCCGCCCCGGGCTGCCCCTGCCCGTCGGCGAACCGGCCGTGAACCCGGTCCCCCGGCGGATGATGGGTGAGCACGTCGCCGAGGTCGCCGCGCGCCACGGGGGCACCGGTGACGTCGAGATCACCGTCTCCGTCGACCACGGCGAGGAGATCGCCCGCTCCACCTGGAACCCCCGGCTCGGCATCCTCGGCGGTCTGTCCATCCTCGGCACCACCGGGATCGTGGTGCCGTACTCCTGTTCCGCGTGGATCGACTCCATCCGGCGGGGCGTGGACGTGGCGCGGGCGGCGGGCCGTACGCATGTCGCCGGGTGCACGGGGTCGACGTCGGAGCGGACGGTCGTCGCCGAGTACGGGTTGCCGGAGGACGCGCTGCTCGACATGGGTGACTTCGCCGGGGCGGTCCTGAAGTACATCCGCCGCCACCCGGTCGACCGGCTGACGATCTGCGGCGGCTTCGCCAAGCTCTCCAAGCTCGCCGCCGGCCATCTCGACCTGCACTCCGGCCGCTCCCAGGTCGACAAGGGGCTCCTCGCCGAGCTGGCCCGGCGGGGCGGCGCGGACGAGGCGCTGGCCGCGGGGGTGGCGGCGGCCAACACCGGGCTCGCCGCGCTCCAGCTGTGCGCGGCGGCCGGTGTGCCCCTGGGCGACCTGGTCGCGACGGCGGCCCGGGACGAGGCCCTGACGGTCCTGCGCGGGGCACCGGTCGCCGTCGACGTGATCTGCGTCGACCGGGCGGGGGCGGTGGTGGGGCGCAGCGCGGTCGCCTGAGCACCGGACGGCCGCCGCACCGCCGCGACCGGGCTGTCACCTCACGACGCGGTACTTGAGGTGGGTGGCGAGCGGGGTGTCGACCACGCGGATCGGGCGGAGGTCCCGTCGTACGGCGCCCAGGTCCTCGAAGAGACGGAGGCCGTCGCCGAGGAGCACCGGCACCACGTGGAGCTGGAGTTCGTCGATGAGCCCCTCCCTGAGGCACTGCCGTACGGTGTCGGCGCCGCCCGCGATGTCGACGTTCCGGTCCCCGGCCGCGGCCCTGGCCTGGGCGAGGGCGCTGTGGAGGCCGTCGGTGACGAAGGTGAAGGTGGTGCCGCCCTCCTTGACCAGGGTCGGCCGGGGGCGGTGGGTGAGCACGAAGACCGGCGTCCGGAACGGCGGGTTGTCGCCCCAGAACTCCTCGCCCGTGTCGTACATCATCCGGCCCATGACCACCGCTCCGGTGGCGTCGAACCACTCGCGCAGCAGCTCGGAGTCGCGGTTCTCCCGCCCGCCGGTCATGCCCTGGCGCTCCCGCCAGCTCGCCAGGTCGTGGATCCACTCGAAGAGGGGCTCGGCACCGTCGCCCCCCGGGTTGTCGACGCGGACGTCGGTGCCGGCGACGTAGCCGTCGAGGGAGATGGCCATATCCGCGGTCACGGTCACGATGGGTGCTCCTGAGGTCGTGGGAGTACTGCTTCACTGTCACGTCGATCGGGACCCGCCGCATTCGACACCCCGCCCCGGAGATCCGCGGGGGCTTTTCCACCGCCCTGGAGGGTCCGCCGCGATGAGTTCCGCGTGGGCCGGGAGTCTGTTCCGGTGACCGTCGTCGGGCCCGGTCCGACGGTGCCCGGCACGCGAGACCCCGGAGGACAGCATGAGCATCACACCGGACGGCCCGACGACCGCGCTGCCGGGCCGACCGCCCGTCGTCGACCTGGCCACCTGGCAGGCCGCCCGTGACGAACTCCTGGTCCGCGAGAAGGCCCACACCCGTGAGGGCGACGCGCTCGCCGCGGCCCGGCGCCGGCTGCCGATGGTGGAGTGCGACGGGACGGTCGAGGTCGTCGGCCCCGACGGTCCCGTCCCCTTCCTGGACCTGTTCGAGGGCCGCGACGAACTCGTGGTCTACCGGCACATGTGGTACGACGGCGCGCCGCACCAGGGGCAGTGCGAGGGCTGCACGACCACGGCCTGGCATCTGAAGGACGCCGTCTACCTCAACGCCCGCGGCGTCTCGTTCGCCGTCCTGACCACGGGCGCGTGGGACGAGGTGGCCGCCTAGGTCGACTTCATGGGCTACACCCAGCCCTGGTACTCGGTGCGCGGCCTGGACGAGCCGGTCGGCGGCGAAATGGGCTGCCTCACCTGTTTCCTGCGCGACGGCGACCGCGTCTTCCTCACCTACTCCACGACGGGCCGCGGCAACGAGAGGGTCAACGGGTCGCTGGGCCTGCTCGACATGACGCCGTACGGCCGCGGCGAGGCATGGGAGGACAAGCCCGAGGGCCGGCCGGAGGGAGGCGCTCCCTGCTGGTCCTGGCGCTCGGACGCGGACGGCAACCCCACCTGGGGCCCCACGAGCCGCCCGGTGCCCCAGTGGACCCGCCCCGGGGCCACCCCCGTGACGACCCTGGGCCGCCACGGCCACCACCACTGAGCCCGCGGCTCCGCCGGGCTCGTCGGGGAGGCCCGAGGCTAGGGCCTTTGACGACAGGGCCTAGAGGAAGGTCATGTCCGGGAGCGCGGCGGACGCGTTCAGTTCGGCCCAGACCGTCTTGCCGTGGCGTGCGTGGCGGGTGCCCCAGCGTTCGGCGAGCTGGGCGACCAGGAGCAGTCCGCGCCCGCCCTCGTCGAAGACCCGGGCCCGGCGCAGATGGGGGGTGGTGCTGCCGGCGTCGGAGACCTCGCACAGGAGCGTGCGGTCGTGGATGAGCCGGAGTGCGATGGGGGGCCGGCCGTAGCGGATGGCGTTGGTGACCAGTTCGCTCACCACCAGCTCCGCGAGGAAGTCCAGCTCCTCCAGGCCCCACGCGGCGAGTTGGCGCGAGACGTTCGCCCGGGCCCGGCCCACCGCCGCCGGGTCCGCCTCCAGGTCCCAGTCGGTGACCTGTGCGGCCCCGAGGGCCCGGGTCCGGGCCAGCAGCAGGGCGACGTCGTCCGGCGGACGCGGGGGGAGCAGCGACTCCAGGACGGCGTCGCAGGTGGCCTCCAGGGACGCGGCGGGACGGGCGAGGGCGTCGCGCAGTCGGGTGAGGCCCTCGTCGAGGTCATGGCCCCGCGCCTCCAGCAGGCCGTCGGTGTACAGGGCGAGCACCGTGCCCTCCGGCCACTCGAACTCCGCCACCTCGAACGGCAGCCCGCCCAGCCCCAGCGGCGGGCCCGGCGGCAGATCGAGCACGTCCACCACGCCGTCCGGGGCGACCACGACGGGCAGCACATGCCCCGCCCGCGCGAGAGCGCAGGAGCGCGCCACCGGGTCGTAGACGGCGTAGAGGCACGTGGCGCCGATGACACCGAGGGACGCCCTCTCCGTCGGCGGGCCCCCGACGTCCGCACCCCCCTCCTGTCCGTCTCCGAGTTCCTCGCCCTCGCCCTCGCCCTCCCCCTCCGCCTCGGCCGAGAGGCGGAGGACCACGTCGTCGAGGTGGGTGAGGAGTTCGTCGGGCGGCAGGTCGATGTCGGCGAGGGTGCGCACGGCGGTGCGGAGGCGGCCCATGGTGGCGGCGGCGTGCACCCCGTGGCCGACGACGTCCCCGACGACGAGGGCGACACGGGCCCCGGAGAGCGGGATGACGTCGTACCAGTCGCCGCCGACCCCGGCCCTGTCACCGGCGGGCCGGTAGCGGCAGGCGACCTGCACGGCGGACTGCGGCGGCATACGCGACGGGAGGAGGCTGCGCTGGAGGCTGATCGCGGTGGCCCGGGCGTGGGTGTACCGGCGTGCGTTGTCCACGGCCACCGCCGCCCGCGCCGCGATCTCCTGCGCGAGGAGCAGGTCCTCGTCGTCGAACGGGTCGGACGCCCGGCCCCGGAAGAACTGCGCGACCCCCAGCGTGGCGCCCCTGGCCCGCAACGGCACGACCAGCATCGAGTGCGTCGACGGGGCCGGTGAGGCCGGATCGGTCGGGTCGTGGGGGCCACCGGCACGCGCGCCGTCGGTGTGGATGCGATCGGGGTGCGCGCCGTCCTTCGCCCGTGGCGAGGGATCGGCGGGGTCGCCGTCCGGACGGTGGCGGAAGGGGTGCCCCGTGGCCAGGGCGCGGGCCGGGAGCGATCCGGCCGGGAAGGTGTGCGGCCGCGGAAGCGCGATCTTCGGGGTCGGGCCGAAGACGGCCTCCCGCGCGCTCCCCGGGACGGCCCCCGGAACCCTCGCCTCGTGCTCGGCCGCGGACCGGGCCTGCTCCTGCCGTGCGGCCGACGTTCTCCGGGCGAGCCGGCGCAGCACGAGCGGGTCCTCCGGCGGGGCGTCATGGCCGTGCAGCGCGGAGTCGATGAGGTCCACGGTGACCAGGTCGGCGAAGGAACGGTCGGCCAGCCCGGCCAGCGGCTGGGTGGCGAAGTCCGCGAGCTCCTGGGTGGTGCGGGCGATGTCCAGCGTCGTACCGATGCGCACGCTGGCCTCGTTCACCAGCGACAGCCGCCCCCGGAGCCGCCGGTCCCGTTCCTCCTCGTAGGCCACGACGCCCTGCTCCGAGGAGCGGTCCACGTACCCGGTGGCCGTCACGATCAGACGGCGGGCGGCCTCGCTGATCAGCGTGGCGTCGTCCGTGAGCCGGGCCATCCCTTCGAGCAGCCGGTCGAGCATCACGCCCTGCCCCAGCCGGAAGGCCCGCAGCACCACGCTGACGGGCACGCCGTGCCGGGCCAGCCTGCGGACGCGGGTCAGCTCCGCGATCGGCTGCTCCAGGGCACGGGGGTCGACACCGTGTTCGAGTGCGGAGAGGACGACGACCACGTGCTGCGCGACGTTCTCCGACGTCATGGCGTCCGGGTACTCCCAGAGGTCGGGCAGCTCACTGCGCAGGCACCACTCCACCTCGGCGATCAGCTCGTCCGCCTTCGAACCGAGCTCGCGCGCGACACGGGACACAAGACCGTCAGCCGTGGGGTCCACATGCACGACGTTACGCCGGAACGCCGAGGGGTCGCGCGTCCTGGGGCTCCACCCGCGGGGCCCGTGCGGGTGGCCGGATAGGGTGGCGACGCGAATCGAACGTACGCAGGGCTGGCGGAGGCACGTGGTGTCGGACGTAGGGCGGCTCGTCGCCGGGCGCTATCGGCTCACGGAGCAGATCGGCCGCGGCGGCATGGGCACGGTGTGGCGGGGCGAGGACGAGGTCCTCGGCCGCCAGGTCGCGCTCAAGCAGCTCCGCGTCCAGCCGCACCTGGCCCCCGACGACCTGGCCCGGCTGTACGAGCGCACGCGCCGCGAGGCCCGCAGCGCCGCCCGGGTGGCGCATCCGAACGTGATCGTCGTCCATGACGTCGTCGACGACGACGTGGACGGAGACCGCCGGCCCTGCATCGTCATGGAGTACGTCCCGGCGCCCACCCTGGCCGACCTCCTCACCGACGGCCGTACCGTGGCGCCCGAGGAGGCGGCCCGGATCGGGCTGGGCATGATCGCCGCGCTGCGCGCCGCGCACGCCGCCGGAGTACTGCACCGGGACGTCAAGCCGGGCAACGTCCTGCTCGGCGCGGACGGCCGGGTCGTCCTCACCGACTTCGGCATCGCGATGACGGCCGACGCCTCGACCCTCACCAGGACCGGCGAGATGGTCGGCTCCATCCACTACATGGCCCCGGAGCGCATCCGTGGCCAGAAGCCCGGCCCCGCGTCCGACCTGTGGGCCCTGGGCGCCACGCTGTACCAGGCGGTGGAGGGCCGCCCGCCGTTCCGCCGGCTGACCGCGATGGAGGCCGCGTACGCCATCGCCGTCGACCCGCTGGAGCCCCTGAGGCAGGGTGGCGCGCTGGAACCCCTGATCGAGGCCCTGCTGGTCAAGGACCCCGGGGAACGGCCCACCGCGGAGCAGACGGAGCAGGCCCTGCGAGCGGTGCTGTCCGGCACGACGACGACCACACTGCCCACGCCGTCCGCCCCGCGCACCGCGAAACCCCACGGGCCGCAAGGTGACACGGGCCCGCACACCACGACGGCGGGCGGCCGCGCCCTGACGGAAACGGGACCGGAACGGGGATCGGGGCCGGGGCGGGGGCCGCAGGGAGACCCGGGCACCCCCGCGCGCCGGGGCCGTCGAACGGGGCGCCGCGTCCTCGTCATGCTCGCCGTCGCCCTGACGGTGGCCGCGACGGTGATCGGAGCCACCCTCTACTCGGCGTCGCACCCCGACTCGAACGCCACTCGGGACGCCACCGGCGGCTCCCCCACCCCGTCCTACTCGCCCCCTCCCGTGCCCGAGGGCTACCACCTGGTCAAGGACAAGAGCCTCGACGTGTCCTTCCCCGTCCCGGACGGCTGGAAGGTCACGCAGCGCACCTCGGAGACGGTCGTCCACATCGACGAAACCGGCCTCGTCCGCCTAGAGATCGGCGTGGTCGACCCCGCCGGTTCGCACCCCCTTGACCACTTCAAGGACATCGAGGCGAACACCAAGGTCAACTACCCCGGTTCGTACCGCAAGCTGCGCATGCAGAAGACGACGCTGCGCGGGCAGCCGGCCGCCGTCTGGGACTTCACCTTCCGGGGGCGTGCCCGGACCTTCCGCGCCATCGACGTCGGCTTCGGGCGCGAGGGCGAGCGGGAGTACGACATCCTCCTGTCGGCACCGGACCTGGAGTGGGACACGTACCGTCCCGTCTTCGACAAGGTGAGGGACGGCTTCGTCACCTCCGCGTCCTGAGGCCGGCCGCCCACGGCACCGACGGCCGGGGGCGGCGCCCTCGGACGGACCAATGCGGGCCGGGAGCCCGGTCCGCCCGTACCTCTGGGCGCATGACGCTCGCTCTCTCCCTGTCACGTATCGCCCTGGCTGTCCTGTCGGCCGTGGCCCTGGGCTTCGCGGGCCACGACGCCGCGACGTCGGCGACCGGCCTCGTGGACTTCTTCAGCCACTTCACGATCCTGAGCGCCATGGCGGCGTGCGTCGTCCTGCTGGCCTCGGGTGCCGCGGGGTTGCGCGACAGGCGGGGCGGGCGCGGGGTGCCGGACATGGCGCGAGGTGCGGTGGTGCTGTACATGGCGGTCAGCGGGTTCGTGTACGGGCTGGTCGACACCGAGTTCCACGACACGCTGATGCCGTCGTGGGCGGACCATGTGCTGCACCAGGCACTGCCCCTGGTGATGATCGCCGACTGGCTGGTCGACCCGCCGCGCCGCCGCGTGCGCTACCCGCGCGCCGTGTCCTGGCTGCTCCCGCCCCTCCTCTACGTCGGCTACAGCCTGGTCCGGGGCGCGGTGACGGACTGGTACGCCTACCCGTTCCTCGACCCCGACCGGGGTGTCGGTGGCTTCGGACGGGTCACGGTGGCGTGTCTGCTGCTGGCGGTGCTGTTCGCGGCGGTCGGGGCGTTGGTGGTCAAGGCCGGCAACACCGCCGGGGCGCGGCGCCACCCGCGGGAGTTCCGGTCCCACCGCCGGAGGGGGCCCCGGTGAACGCCGCCGTGCGCACCGGCACGGCGACGTGGCACCGCGCCTCCGCCTCCGTCTGCCGCCCTCGTCTCCCCCTCCGTCTACCGCCCCGTCGGCGCCACGTGCAGCCGGAACCCGGCGACCCCGTGGGCGGGCCAGGAGCGGGCGTACTCGGGCGGGGTGCCGCCCGGTGCCACGAGCGCGGCGACGGGGATGCTCTCGGCGGTGCGCAGGATGCCGTCGCGGGTGATGTTGGCGTTGTTGCCGTGGACGGCCGCGGAGGCGCACCCGGCGTAGTACGCGATGGGGATGGCGTAGTCGCCGGTGAGCAGGCAGGGCGGGCGTACGCCCAGCCGTCGCAGGTCGGCGGCGACCCGGTCCCAGTCGCGGTGCCAGGCGGTGGTGCGTTCGACGGTCCGCGTCAGCACCGCGTACTGCACCGCCAGGTGCCCGGTGAGGGCGAGCGCCACGAGTGTCCCCGCCACCGGCCGCCACGCGCCGCCCGGCCCGGTGACCAGGCTCAGCAGTCCGTCGGCGAGGGGGATCGCGAGCAGGGCGTACGCGGGGAGCATGAACCGGGGGGCCGCGTATCCGATGAAGAAGAGGTAGGGCAGGGCGGCGGTGGTGGCGCAGGCCAGCAGCACCAGCGTGGGCGCCCGGCGTCGCGCCCGGAAGGCGGCGGCCGTGCCCACCGCGGCGAGCACCGGCAGGGCGAACCACCACGCGTAGACGGCCACGTGCGGCAGCTCACCGGTGCAGGGGCGGCACAGCGTGCGCCCCACGAGGCCGCGCAGCTGGTCGTCGACGGCGATGTTCCAGCCCAGGCCGCCCTGGACGCGTGAGGCTTCGTCCAGTCGCCGGGCGAGCCCTCCGTACCGGACGTACGCCTCGGCCGCCCAGGCCCCCACGCCGGTGCCGAGCCCGGCCGCCATCGCCGCGAGCAGGCGGGGCTGCCGCCAGTTCCGGGCACCGGCCAGCAGGAGGAGCAGCGGCAGGGTGGCCCACACGGCGTCCGTGGGCCGCATCCAGGCCATCAGCGCGGTGCCGGCGGCGGCTCCCCAGAGCGCCGTACACGCACGGGCCCCCGTCCGCGCCCGCGCCCGCGCCCGCGCCCGCGCCTGGAGGAAGCATCCCGCCGTGACGAGCGCCCCGACGGCCACCCAGTAGTTGGGCATGGCCTGGGGTCCGTAGAAGAGGGTCACCCACAAGGTGGCGAACAGTGCTCCCGCGAGCGCCAGCACCCGCACGGGGAACAGCCCGTGCCAGACCCGTAGCCCGAGATAGAGCCCCGCTCCGGACAGCAGCGCCAGATAGACCCGCAGCAGTTCGGTGGACGACGACCAGGCCGCGATGGGCGCGACGAGCAGGGGGACCCCGCGCGCCCGTGGCGCGCTGAAGAAGGCGGCCGGCGCGTGCGGGCTGACCTGGCTGACGTACACCGACTCGTCCCAGCCCAGCCCCATCCCCGGTGGTACGAGGACGAGTTGGGCGAGCGTGAACGCTCCGGCCACGACGGCCAGGGGAGCGAGGACCGGGGGCACGGCGGACGGCACGGTGACGGGTGCGGTGAGCGGCGGGGCGTTGGAGCTGATGCGCATGACCCATCCCGGTGACACACGAGAGCAAAGGGCGGAAAATCCTCTTGAATGACAAAAGGATCAGTCATGTGCGGGGTCGTCGCGGCACGCCGCACCGGTCGGCGGACGGCTTCACCCGGCCGCCCCAACACGGCCCTCTGCCTCGCGGGCCACACGGCCCTCTTCCTCACGAGCCCAACGGCCCTCTTCCTCGCGAGCCCAGCGGCCTTCTTCCTCGCGAGCCCAACGGCCCTCTTCCTCGCGAGCCCGGCATCTGCCTAGCGTGCCTCTTATGGATCACCCCATATCCGTACGGCACTTCGACCACTGCCCCTGGCTGTTCGAGAAGGAGGCGTCGGAGGAGCAGCGCACCGCGCAACGGGAGCGGCAGCAGTCGCTGGGCGGCGACAGCGAGGTGGGAGAACGGTGCTACGTGGCCGAGTCGGCGGCGGTCTTCCCCGACCTCCTCCGTCTCGGCGACGACTCGTACATCGCCGCGCACGCCTATGTCACCGGTCACCTCACCACGGGCACGGACTGCACCCTGAACCCGTTCACCGTGGTCCGCGGCACCGTGACCCTCGGCAACGCGGTACGTATCGGCGCCCACACCTCCCTCCTCGGCTTCAACCACTCCACGGCCCCCGACCGCCCCGTCTTCCGTCAGGCGCAGACCAGCCGGGGCATCACCGTCGGGGACGACGTCTGGATCGGCTCGCACGTGGTCGTCGTCGACGGCGTCACCATCGGGGACCACTGCGTGATCGGGGCGGGAGCGGTCGTCACCAAGGACCTGCCGCCCTGGACGGTGGCGGCGGGCAACCCCGCCCGGCGTCTTCGCGACCGGCGGGAGACGGGCGCCCGGCGGACGGGCGGCGCCCGGACCGGCGGCGACCCCCTCGCCCGGTTCGCCGACACCGCGCGGGCGCAGGCCGCCGACATCCTCGACCGGTGCTGGGACGGCGAGCACTACGTCGACCGTCCCGGCGCCGCCCCCACCGTTCGCGCGCACTGCGACGCCGTGGAGACGGCGGACCTGCTGCTCGGCTCCCCTCCCCCCCACCTGCCCGCACACGAGCACATCGCCCGGCTGACCGCCCTCCAGGACCCGGAGACCGGTCTGGTCCCCGAGACGGGCCAACCACTGCCCCCGCCGGAGGCGGACGGTTTCATCGGCGAGGGCGCCGCGCTCTACCACGTCCTGTCGGTGGGGTACGCGCTGGATCTGCTCGGTGCCTCCTTCCCGCGGCCGACCCGCGGGGTGGCGGAGATGACCGCCCCTCAACTGGTCGCCCGGCTGGAGGCACTGCCCTGGGAGAACGGCGCGTGGAGCGCGGGCGCGTGGATCGACGCCTGGGCCACGGCGGCCCACTGGAACAGACGGCACGCCACGGCGGACCGGAAGCCGGCGGGCACCCTGGAGGCTCTCTTCGGCTGGCTGCTGACCCGCGCCGACCCCTGGACCGGCATGTGGGGCAGCCCCTCCGCCACCACGGGGCGCCTCCAGGTCGTCAACGGCTACTACCGCCTCACGCGGGGCTCCTTCGCCCAGTTCGGCGTCCCCGTCCCGCACCCCGAGCGGGTCGTGGACGCGGTCCTGGACCATGCACGGGACGCCCGCCATTTCACCCCCGGCACCGAGAACGCCTGCAACGTCCTGGACGTCGCCCATCCCCTCTGGCTCTGCACCCGCCAACTGGGCGCCAGGACGGACGGCACCGGCTACCGCTCGGCCGACATCCGCGCCTGGGCCGAGGCCCAGCTGACGAGGACCCTCTCGCGCTGGCAGGACGGCCAGGGCTTCGGCTTCGGCCCGGGTACGTCGGGGCCGGGCCCCGAGCCCGGCCTGCAGGGCACGGAGATGTGGCTGGCGATCGTCTGGCTGCTGGCGGATCTGCTGGGGCGGTCCGACCAACTCGACTATCGGCCACGTGGAGTACACCGCCCGGAGCCGTCCGGCGGACGGTGAGACGCATCCTTCACGGTGTGTCACCCTCCGTACTAGCCCGGGAGGGTGATCATGCCGTCCTCCTGCCGCCGGGCACGACGGTGTGACGGCGGCAGCACCGCCTGAGCACAGGGGCGTTACACCCTGACGCCCACCTCCGCACCATGTTTTCCTCGCTCCCCGGGCACCCCATGGCCCGGTGCACTACCTTGGGGCCTGACCAGCCGACGGCCCACGGATACTCATGAACCCGCCACACCTAGCCAGAACGGCTGAGCAACTACTAGGAGCGCGGCCTCCCTTGCGCGATGCTGGGAGGTCCCGCACTCCAGTCCACAGTCGCTGGCAACGGGAGGGCATCGGGTGGTTAGGACAGTGCAAACACCGGTCGACGGACGAGTGATCACCTATGAGACCTGGGGTGATCCCGACTCGCACCCGGTGTTTCTGCTGCATGGAACACCCGGCAGCCGCCTCGGCCCCCGGCCCAGGACGTTCGACCTCCACAAACTGGGCATCCGTCTGATCGCCTACGACCGGCCGGGGTACGGCGGCTCCCAACGCCACCCCCACCGCAGGGTGGTCGACGCCGCTCACGACATCAACACCATCGCACAGGATCTGGACCTCAAGAAGTACTCGGTCGTCGGCAGATCCGGCGGCGCCCCCCATGCCCTCGCCTGTGCGGCCCGGAACATCGGCAGCCAGGTGGCGAGTGCCGCCGCGCTGGTCTCCCTCGCCCCACCGGACGCCGACGACGGACTCCACTGGCGTGAGGGCATGTCCGAGTCCAATGTGTCGACGTACGACCTGCTCGACGCCCACGCGCCCGACGTGTCCGCGTTGGGTGCGCTGCTGGCCCGAAACGCCGACACCATCCGCCGGGACCCCGCCCTGTTCCTCGCCTCGCTGCGCGAGGAGATGCCGGAGGAGGACCGGGTGGTCGTCGAGAACGCCGGCATCCGCCGGCAGCTGCTGGTGAACTACCTTTCCGCGGTGGGCGACGGGGAGCAGGGCGAGGGAGCGGCGGAGCAACCGCCCGCACCGACCGGGTGGGTGGACGACCTGGTGGCGTTCCGCAGGGACTGGGGATTCGATCTCAAGGAGATCGACGGCTCGGTGCCCGTGATGCTGTGGCACGGTGAACGCGACATCTTCGCCCCCGTCTCCCACTTCCGCTGGCTCGCCAAGAAGATCCCCACGGCCAAGGCGGTGCTCCAGCCGTCGGTGGCCCACTTCGCGGCCCTGCCGGCCCTGCCCCAGGTACTGGCCTGGGTGCGCGACGAGGCGGCCTGACAGCGTCCACCCGGTGCGGCCGTGGGCTTCTCACCCGCCACGACCGCACCGTCCGACTGGTCCGATGCACCCCGCTCGTCAGGGCTGGACCCGCCAGGGCTAGATCGGATGCGGTTCCAGGTCCAGACAGCTGAGGTTCCACGTCTGGAGGGCCGTCACCCGGGGGTGCTCGCTGCCGATGCGCTTGATCAGGGCCGCCAAGGTGTCGTTGTGCTGCTTGCGGGCCTCGTCGGCCCGGCCCAGATGGCTCAGGATCACCGACAGGTTCCCGGAACATGTCAACGTCGACGGGTGAGTGGGCTCAAGCACCTCCTTGAGCAGGTCGTACGCCTCCTTGCTGGTCTTCCGGGCCTCCTCCCAGCTTCCCAGCGCCGCTTCCGCGACCGCCAGGTTCGCATGGCAGATCAGGACGAAGGGGTGATGTTCGCCGTTGAGCTGCGCGAACCTGTCCCGGGCCTGACGCAGCAGCTCCCTGGCCTCGGCCGCCGCCTCGGGACGCATGGCCACACCGTCGTCCAGCAACAGGACCGCGTAGTTGACCGAGCAGGCGATGGTGTGGGAGTGCATCTCGCCGAGCGTCTCCCGCAGGTCGTGCAGGGCCCGGCGGATGAGGGCCAGACCTTCGTCGACCCGGCCCTGAGCGGCCATGTCGCCGGCCAGGCCCATCTCCAGCACCAGACGCTCCGACGTGGACCCCTTCTCCCCCTCGGGTGTGCTGCGCAGCACGTGGCGGACGAGTTCCTCCGCCTCCGCCGCCTTTCCCGCCCGCCTCAGTGAACCGGCCAGACCCTTGGCCGTGTTCAGCACCGTGGGCGAGCCCTGGGTGAGACGAGGGTTGCGCAGACAGCGTTCGTAGGCGCGGCTCAGCAGCGTCACGGACTCCTCGTAGTCGCCGCAGTCACGCAGATCCCGGCCCAGGTTCACCGCCGACTCGATGGTGAGGGGGTGGTCGTGGAGCTGGATCGCCTCGCGCAGTTCCAGTGTCCTGCGGTCCATGTCGCGGGCCCGCTTGTAATCCCCGGACAGTCTCAGGGCGACCGCGAGATTGTTGGCGGCGCTGAGGGTCCTCGCGTGGTCCTCGCCGTAGATCGCCTCGTAGCGCTCGTAGGTCTCCTCGTCGTAGCGCAGGGCCTCCTTCAGTCGGCCCAGGCCCCGCAGGTCGGCGGCGATGCTACTGGTGGTCATCAGAATGTGCTGGTCGTCCTCGTCGCCGAGCACTTCGAGCTGTCGTGCCAGGACTTCCTGGTCCAGGGCGAGCGACTCCTCGTATCTGCCCTGGGCGCGGAGGATGTTGGCGATCTGGAAGCGCATGTGCAGCGTCCAGCGTTCGTCGACCTCCTCCTCCTGGGACCACGCGGCGACCCGTTTCTGGCTGTACTCCATCGCCAGGCTGAGCTCGCCCCGACGGCGCAGCTGGCGCACGCGGTCCACGAACAGTTCCTTGATGCCCTCGTCCGGAGCGGTCTCGGCCCACGGGGTGCCCAGATGCGGCCAGATGATCCGGTAGTTCTCCCAGGTGTTGGGGTTCTCCGGGTCGTCCCCGCTGGGCCGGGCGGCGATCAGCGAGCGGTAGACGACCTCCTGCGCGGCCTCTCGCTCCGCCTCGGTCATCTCCTTCCGCATGGCGGCCTGCATCATCCGGTGCACGGTGACGCTGCGCGCCTTCCGGTCGACGGTGACCAGGGAGAACCGGCTCAGCTCCTTGTACGCGCGCGACACCGTGCGGACGCCGCCCAGGGCACGCGAGACCTCGAAGCCCTCCAGCAGGTCCATGGAGATCGGCTCGGCACTGTAGTACGAGCAGATCTGCAGCAGCTTCACCGCCGGAGGGAACTTCTCCCTCAGTTGCCCGAGCGCGAACTCCCAGGTGTTCTTGACGACCTCCCCGACCGTCTTGTCGTCGGGGTCGCCGGCGGCCTGCGGCTGGATCTGCTTGATGTAGTCGCGTACGTCGGCCCTGGTCTGCTCGATGAACGCCGCGGCCCGCTCGATCGCGATCGGCAGGTCGCCGAGGGCGTCCGCGATCTGGTCGGCCTCGGTCCAACTGCAGTCGGGCAGTCGGCTGTGCACGTGGGCGATGCTCTCGTGGCGTTCGAAGACGGGGACGTCGATGGTGTCCACGAACCGTCCCCAGCCCTCGGCCCGCTGGCTCGTGACCAGGATGTGGCCGCGCCGGCCGTCCATCATGAACTCGGGAAGGTGGTCGGGCTCCGGAACGTTGTCCAGGATCAGCAACCAGCTGTCGAAGTTCTCGGCGCCGTTGAGGAACTTGGAGACCTCTTCACCCGTGTCGGTCGGGTTGGTCCGCTCCTGGAGATCGAGTTGCTCGGCCAGACCGGCGTACCGCTCCAGGGCCAGCATCTTCTGCTCGGCCTGGATGTGCCAGACGACGTCGTAGTCGCTTTTGTAGCGGTAGGCGAACTCCTGCGCCAGCAGGGTCTTGCCCACGCCGCCCATCCCCTTGAGGACGAGGGCGCGCGCGTCACCCTTCCACAGCTTCTCCCGGATGCCCTCCAGCAGTTCCGTACGGCCGGTGAAGGACGAGGTGCGCAGCGGTACGCCGAAGACCCGGGGCTCGGTCCTCGGGAAACGCGGGAGCTTCGGCTCGCCCCCGGTGAAGTGATTGCGTGTCAGCGACTCCCCGCTTCTGCCGAACCATTTCAGCAGAGCCGCGCGACCGGTCTCGGTGCTGTTGCAGCGCGTCATGTCCGCGAGCTGCTCCTTGAAGGGCGGCTCCAGCGAGACCTGCCGGTCGACCTGCATCGAGACCAGTTGGTGGGTGCGCCGGTCGCTCTCCGCGTAGACCGCCTCCCAGGTGGCGCGGTACCGGGAGGACCTGATGTAGTCCTCGGAGAAGATGATGAGCGTGTAGGAGGCCGCCTCCACGCCCCGCTCGATCTCGTCCCGCGCCTGCCCGCCGTCGGTCGGATTCTCCTGCGCCATGTGGACCTTGAAGCCGGCGTGTTCCAGCACCGCGCCCGCCCAGTTGGCCCAGCTGCGGTCCTGGGGGACGAAGCTCAGATAGACGTCGGAGATGCGCGGCGGCCGATGGCGGGTGTACCGGTCGAGGGTCTTGCGGCGCACCGACTCCTCGATGCGGGGCATGGAGTCGACCTGGCCGTCGGTGATGACCGCCGTGAGTCTCTCGTAGGCGGAGAGCAGGCTCTTGGGGTCGCCCGGCTGCTCGCGGAACGGCGCGAGCGTCTCCTCGTAGGAGTAGATGGGGCGGTAGGGGATCTCCACGCTGCCCCAGTAGTCCTCGGGGTCGCGCTCCGGGATGTGTTTGCGCACGATCCGGTCGAAGCGGTACTGGATCTGGCCCCGGGCGGCGTCCAGCCGGTCCGCCTCGGCGTTCTCCACCCGCATGGGGACCGGCAGGATCCTGATGTCGCGGTTGCCGTACAGCATGCCGTCGATGCGCTCGGCGACACCGGCGGCGCCCTCGATGCTCTGGCTGCTCGGGGTGAAGCAGGTGACCACCGTGTGCGGAAGGCTGACCGTACAGATGTCCGAGATGTCGTTCAGGCCGGTGCGGCTGTCGATGAGGACGTAGTCGAAGTTCTCCAGGAACTCGCGCTTGAGCCCGTCGAGGAATCTCGTGGCGAGCGGGCCCTCCATGAAGTGCTTCCAGTCGAACTGCGAGAACGCCGCCAGATACCCCTGGTTCTTCGTGCCGGCCGGCAGGTAGTAGAGGTGGCCGCCGTCGGGGAAGTCCCAATCGACCTGGATGATGCAGCTGTTGAGGGTGATGCCGTCGGAGGCTCCGAGGTCGACCACTCCGGGGTACTCCGACGCCGGTTCGCCAGGGTGCGCGAGTTCACCGGCGCCGCCCTGCGTGGAGACCATGAAGTGGGTCGACCGGCTCACCAGTTCCAGCACCCCGGGCGTCTCACGAAGCTGCCGCTCGCTCAGGAAGGGATGCAGGAAGCGGTCCAGGCCCGGAGCGTCGAGGTCCCAGTCGACCACCAGCACCCGACTGCCGGAGGAGGCCAGGATCCACGCCGTGTTGGCGAGCGCCATCGTCCTTCCCGTACCACCCTTGTACGAGTAGAAGGTGATGATCCTGCGCGCATCCTCGCCGCTCATGGCCTGCCCTCCACGCGACGTCCGTCGCTCGATACCCCGTTGTCCCTGGCTCCGTCGGGCCGTCGGGGCAGGTCCGGATCGGTTTCCGGATCGCCCCGGACGGCGTCGCCACTCCGGGACAATTGTGAATGAATGTACCGCAAGTAGCGGATCTTGGCGGCCACGGCCAACTCGCTGAACCAGCGTGTGAAGACGTCCGCTCCGGCCAGTCCGCGGACCGCTTCCTGCTCTCCCGCCCGTCCTTCGCTGAGGAAGCGGGGAAAGTGCGCCGCCAGCAGACCGTGCAGCCGGTCGGACTGTTCCTTGGTCTGCGCGTCGTCCCCCGCCAGAGTACTCAGCACCGCGGTCCATGGCCGCCGCACCCTGTCGAACTCCCGTGCCTGGGCTGCCATTTGGGAGTTCTCCAGCGCCCAGGGGTCGACCACCAGGACCCATGGGGCGCTCGGGAGCTGTGTGCTGTGCAGTTCCGCCTGGATCTTGTGGAAGGGCACCACGGTGGGCTCGAAGCCGAGGTTGCGGGCCGTGGCCTTCATCTGCTCGACCAGCGGGCCCACGACCTGGCCGTACGGCCGCCAGTCGGCGACGCCGGGGCCGTACAGGGTGTCGTCCCTGCCGACGGGTAACTGGGCCTCGGTGGGGGCCAGCACGGTGATGTTCAGGGGGGAGGCGAACGGCGGCTGGGCGAAGGCGTCGTCCAGCCCGGCCAGTGTCACGGGCAGCACGGGCTTCCGTCCGCCGGACGTGTCCGGCCGCCTGGGCACCCGCGCGGCCAGGTCGACGATGCGCCGGGCGAGCCAGTCGGTCACCTGGGCCACCCGGGCCGCGGCCTGCTCGTCCTCGGGGTCCCGTCGCTCGGCCGGATCGAGTCTCTGATCGAGCAACCGGTGCAGCCCCTGCCTGGCGTAGTCCTCCGCCGCCTCACCGATGCCCTCCGGCTCCTCGGGGTACCGGTCCTTGGCCCGCTGCGGCAGCACGGTGGGCGAGAGCGGGGTCCACAGCACCGGCACGATGTCCGGCCGGACCCCCCGCAGGGTGCTCTCGGTGACGGCGGTCCATTGCCGGCCGCACTGAGGGTTGCTGAAGTACCTTTTCGAATACAGCGGAACGAAGACCTGGCAGCCGAAGAGCGCGTTGATCGAATTCTCGCTGGAGGTGCCGGGCCGCTCGACGAATCCGGCCTCGTCGAGGGAGACGTTCGCGTGACGTGCGACATCCGCGCACAGTTCGTCGAAGAACTGGAAGACCAGGCGGTTGGGATCCTGCGACGCGTCCCGGTGTCGGGGAGCAGGTACCCGCGCATAGCTCATGAAGAACATCGGCATCCTGCTATTCCCCCTCGAAGACGTTCCGGAGGTCTTTGAACAGCTCCACGTCGCACGGTTCAAGGTTGGTCTGCTGAGCCACTTTCACGATCATCTCGGCGAGTGACCACACCGAGTTGCGGTAAATCCCGCGGCGGCCCGCCTGTTTGAATCCGTAGAGGCCGGCCTGCACGTAGTCCTTACCATCCTTACCCAGACTGGGGATGGCGTACTGCACCTTCGCCGCGACGGGCGGCATGGTCAGATGCTGCTCCCCCACCCACAGCACGGGGACGATCGCGTTGCCCGTGTACGCCCGGGTACGAAGCTGTTCCTCCTGCCTCCTCGCGAAGGCGTCCCATTCCTTCCCGCACCATTCCCTGGTGAAGTACCGGGTGTTGTAGATCGGCACGAAGACCCGGCACGTGGCCAGGGCGTGCTTGATCCGGTTCTCCCAGTCGACACCCGTGTCCATGCGCTGGTCGAGGAAGCCGGGCGGCTCCTCACCGTCATGGTCGGTCAACTGCATGATGTTGCTGCATAACAGCGTGTAGAACTCCTGCAGCGCCAGATCCGACGAGTCCTTCTTCACCCGGGCGCTCTTCAACGGCGTCCGGGCGTAACTCATGAAGAACACATACGGATCGGAGGAATCCGACGGCTGAACCGTCTGAGAAGCCGCCTGAACCATGGACTCGCCTTTCCGCTCCCCCGTCGCGCCCACCTCGGACCTCCCAGGGCCCCGAGCCTCGCAAGCCGAATCTCCTCCAGGATCCATTGGAACGCCAGAACCACTGCCGGTACCAGGGGTCGGCCCAGAGCAAGTTGTATCCGACATGACTGCGGGGAACGGGAGTTGGCGGACCATTACACCGCGACCGGGCCGGTTTCGGCTACACCGCCCAGTGTTTCCGCCTCACCCCGCAGACCGCGGACGAAGCGGCGGCCCAGGGCGGTCAACGAGCCGGTTTCGGCCACCGCGTCGAGGGCCTCCAGCACGGCGGTGCGCCATGTGTCGGCCTCCAGGCGGGCCCGCTCGTGCAGCTCGGCACCGATGTCCGCGGCACCCCGGCGGCGCCGGATCCGCCAGACGTCGGCGACCGCGAGATGGGCGTACGCGCCCTGGACGACGGCCTCGAGGGGGCGGAGGTCGGGGCGCCAGAGGACGCGGTAGCGGCGGTCGTCGAGACCGTCGTGGAGGTCGAACATGTCCAGCATCGCGCCCAGTTTGACGTGCTGGTACTCGTGGATGACCAGCATCGCCAGGTCCTCGGCCGAGCGGGGAAGGGCGATGCCCACCGCCCCGAACGCGTGCCGGGAGGTGGCGCTCACGTCGTCGCCGGACGGGTCGGGGGCGAGCGGGGTCACCGTGACGAGTCCGGCGGCGATGGCCCGGGCGTAGTCCGGGTACGCGGAGCGGATCAGCCGCCATGCCTGAGCGAACATCTCCTCCCAGCGTCGAAAATCGGCCTCCGGCAGCCGGGGCAGCGGTCGGTACCGGTAGCAGTCGCGCGACGGGTCCACATCGTCCAGGGCGACTTCGAGTCCGTCCGCGTACAGGTGCCGCAGTGGCTGCCAGACCGTGCCCCGGGGGGACCGCTCCCGGCCCAGAACGCGGCCGCCCACCATGATCGTCGCGTCGGAGGCCGTCACGGTGACGGTCCCGGCCCGATGGGCACCACTGTCACGGCCGACCAACAGCCTGCCCAGGCCGGGGAGATGGATCTCCGGGCCGTCGGGGCCGTCCCTCAGCGGCACGGGCAGGGTCAGCCGGCCACCGGTACGGACGACCGCGGACAGCGCCGCCTCGGCCGGGTGCCCCTCGGCCTTGCGGAGCGACCGTCCGCAGGCGAAGGCCCACACGCGGAGATACGGGTCGGACAGCAGGACGTCCAGCGCGGCCGTGGGCAGCGCGAGGACCGCCTCCCAGCCGGGTCCCGAGGCCGTCCCCGGGTCCGCGCGGCGGGCGGCGGCCAGCAGCGCGCGGCGCTGGCTGTTCTGGGCCGCCGCGAGGGACCGGATGGCGGCGGCACTGCCGTGTCCGGCGGCGAGTTCGTCGAAGTGGGTCCATGTCAGGCCGTGCCAGCCGTGGCGGACGTCGGCGTCGTCGCGTTCGACGGCCTGGACGTACTCGATGGTCTTCAGCAGGTCGGAGCAGTAGACCGAGGGGTTGTCGAAGCCGTTGGCCGCTCGGTGGCGGTGCCCGTACAGGCCGCCGCCGCAGACGGACACCACCGGGCAGGAACGGCACTGGGCGCTCAGCCCGTCCAGTCCCGCGCGCCGCGCCTGGATGCCGCGGTGGGCGGCGGCCTCCTCCAGGCGATGGGTGTCGATGTGCATTCCGGTCTCGGGGGCGCCCGGGTAGGCCGTCTTGAGCCAGTCCGCCTGTTCGATGGCGCCGTCGGTCTCGACCACGAGCAGGTCGGAGCTGCCCAGGCCGAGTGCCTCGGTGAGGCTGCCGCGGCCATGCGTCAACCGGCTGATCGACTCGAACAGCCGGATGCGCATCGGCATGCCGTCGGCGGTCCACTGCTTGTGCACCGCGATCAGCCAGTCCGCGTAGTCGGTGTCGCCGCCGGGGCGGGGCGGCGGGTACTCCCAGGTGGCGTGCGGCAGCAGGAAGTCGACGGCGGGCGGCCGTAGTTCGGCCAGCGCCCGGTAGACGTCCACGGGGTCGTTGCGGACGTCGATGGTGCACAGCAGGCCGCCGAAGGCAGCGCGGTGGGCGGGGGCTCCCAGGAGGCGCACCGCGCGCACCGCGTCCCGGTGGGAGCCGGAGCCGTCGCGCCGGATCCGGTGACGGTCGTTGGAGACCTCGTCGCCGTCGAGGGAGATGCTGGCCACGATGGACTCCTCCACCAGCATCGCGCAGAACTCGTCGTCCAGGCGCAGGCCGTTGGTCTGCATACGGAGGTCCAGTTCGGCCACGCCGCGCAGCGCGGAGCGCAGGGTGCGGGCGAAGCCCCGCAGCCGTTCCCGTCCGGCGAGCAGGGGCTCTCCTCCGTGCAGGATGACGTGCACGCGGGCGAGGTGGTGTGCGCGGGCGTGCTCGGCGATCCGCTCGGCCGTGCGGCGGAACGTCTCCTCCGACATGGTCACCGGGCGCCCCAGCCAGCTCCTGTCGGCGTGCTGGTAGACGTAGCAGTGGTCACACGCCAGGTCGCAACGGCTGTGCACTTTGATCACGAACTGGCGGAAGGGCCGCGTCGCCGCGATCACCGGTACGGTCCCCCGGGTTCCGGCCGGGCCGGTCAGAGCGACGACTGGAAGGCGGCCACCGATTCCCCGCCTCCCGCGAGCATCCTTGCCACGGCCGACTCCTGCGCGGACTCCGGTACCTCAGCCAGCGAGGTGTCGTGCAAGTCCCTGACGACGCTCGTGGCGAAAGGCTGCTCGTAGCTGTCCATAGGCGTCTCCTCGGCGTACGGCTCCGGGCGGCACACCTCATGGTGACGGCCTGGTAACCGAACAGCAAGGCGATCGCCAGCCAAGTGCTCCTCAAGAAGCGTCAGGTAGGGGCCGTCGACGCCTTGGAACGGCAGGGTGCGATGAGGGGGCCACGCCGAACGGTGGGCCCCCTCGTCATCGCGCGGCCCCTGGCCGCCTTCGGTCAGGCCGCCCCGTCCTTCGGCGCGGTGGCCACCGGTGCCGTGAGGTCCTTCTCCTCCGGGAGTTCCTCCACGTCCACCCCGCGCACCTGGGCCAGTTCGTGCTTGAGGGCCGCGAGTTCCGTGCCGCCCGCCATGTGGTTGGTGAGTTCCTCCAGGGTGACCTGGTCGCGGGCGGCGGAGAGTTCCATCGTGCCGAGGCGCAGGACGCTGAAGTGGTCACCGACCATGTAGGCGTGGTGGGGGTTGTGGGTGATGAAGATGACGCCGAGGCCGCGGTCGCGGGCGGCGGCGATGTACTTCAGGACCACGCCCGACTGCTTGACGCCGAGGGCGGCGGTGGGCTCGTCGAGGATCAGGACGCGGGCGCCGAAGTAGACGGCGCGGGCGATGGCGACGCACTGGCGCTGGCCGCCGGAGAGGGTGCCGATGGGCTGCTCCAGGTCGTCCAGGACGATGCCCATGTTGCGCAGTTCGGCGTCCGCGGTGCGCTTCATCCTCTCGATGTCGAGGCGGCGGAACGGCCAGGGGCCCTTCGTCATCTCCGAGCCGAGGAAGAAGTTCCGCCACACCGGCATCAGGGGCACGGTGGCCAGGTCCTGGTAGACCGTCGCGATGCCGGCGTCCAGGGCCTCGCGGGGGGTGGTGAAGCGGACCGGCGCGCCGTCGACCAGGAACTCGCCCTCGGTGTGCTGGTGCAGACCCGAGATGATCTTGATCAGGGTGGACTTGCCGGCGCCGTTGTCGCCCAGGACGCAGGTGACCTTGCCGGGGTGGACGGTCAGGTCCACGCCGTGCAGGGCGCGGATGTTGCCGTACGCCTTGCCCGCGCCGCGCAGCTCCACGACCGGGGTGTCGCTGGCCGGGGTCGCGGCGGACGGGGCGGCGGTCGGGTTCGTGGGTGTCATGGGGTGGTTCACCTCCGGGTCGCCTGGCGACGGACCCACAAGTTGACGAGGGCGGCGATCAGGAGCATCACACCGAGGAATGCCTTGAACCAGTCGGGGTTCCAGTTGGCGTAGACGATGCCCTGGTTGACCATGCCGAAGATGAAGGCGCCGATGACCGGGCCGATCGCCGAGCCGTAGCCGCCGGTGAGCAGGCAGCCGCCGATCACCGCGGCGATGATGTAGAGGAACTCGTTGCCCACGCCCTCGTTGGACTGCACCGTGTTGAACGAGAACAGCAGGTGCATGCCCACGAACCAGGCTCCGGCGCCCACCCCCATGAAGAGGGCGACCTTGGTGAGGTTCACGGGCACGCCGACGGCCCGCGCGCTGTCCTGGTTGCCGCCGACCGCGAAGATCCAGTTGCCGAACCTGGTGCGCAGCAGCAGCCACGTCGCGAGTGCCGCGAACACCAGCCAGTAGAAGATGGTGATCTTGAAGTCGACGCCGCCGATCGTGACCTCGGAGGCGAAGATGCCCTTGGCCTGGTCGAAGCCGTCCATGTCGGCGATCGAGTCGGACGCCACGTTGCCCGTGAAGATCTTCGTGACGGCCAGGTTGGAGCCCTGGAGGATCAGGAACGACCCCAGGGTCACCAGGAAGCTCGGCAGGCCGGTCCTGATGAGCAGCCAGCCGTTGAACGCGCCCACCGCCAGCGACACGATCAGCGCGACGATCACACCCGTCCACACGTTCACCGTCAGCTGGAAGCTGAGGATCGCGGCGGTCAGGGCGGAGGTGGTGACCGCGACACCGGCGGACAGGTCGAACTCCCCGCCGATCATCAGCAACGCCACCGGCAGCGCCATGATGCCCATGACGGACGCCTGGTAGAGCACCGTCGCCAGCGAGCCGGCCTCGCGGAAGGAGGGGGCCACGGCGAAGAAGAAGACGTACACACCGATCGCGGCGATCAGCGCGCCGACCTCGGGACGGGCCAACAGGCGTCGGCCCAGGGAGCGTTCCACGGTACGGCCGTCCTTCTGGGCGGCCGGCGGAGCCGGCGGCGAGGGGGAGCTCGCCGCCGGTGCCGTTGCTTGGGACATTCAGATCACCGGGTGCCCTTCGCGGCGAACTCGGCGATCGTGTCGACGTTGTCCTTGTCCACGAAGGCCGGGCCCGTCAGGACCGGCTCCTCGCCGCCGCCGCTGTAGTTGCCGTTGTTCTTGTAGAGCCACAGGGAGTCGATCGCCAGGTAGCCCTGGAGGTAGGGCTGCTGGTCGACGGCGAACTCGATGTCCCCCGCCTTGATGGCGTCCGTCAGCTGCTTGTTCAGGTCGAACGTGGCGACCTTGGCCTTGCTGCCCGCGTCGTCGACCGACTGCACGGAGGTCAGGGCGATGGGGGCGCCGAGCGTGACGACCTCGTCGATCGAGGAGTCCTGCTTGAGCTTGGCCGTGATGGTGGACTTCACCGAGGGCATGTCCGTGCCGTTGACGTAGAGGTTCTCGGTCTTGCCCTTGAAGGTCTTCTTCACGCCGGCGCAGCGGGCCTCGAGGGAGACGTTGCCCTGCTCGTGGATCACGCAGACCGCGTGCTTGGCGCCGGTCTCGTTGAGCTTCTTGCCGAACGCCTCACCGGAGACGGTCTCGTCCTGGCCGAAGAAGGAGAGCAGACCCTGCTCCTTCCACACGTCCATGCCGGAGTTCAGGCCGACGACGGGGATGCCGGCCTTCTTGGCCTTGGCGATGACGTCCTTCATCGCGTCGGGCTTGGCGAGGGTGACGGCGATGCCGTCGACCTTCTGGTCGATGGCGTTCTGGACGAGGTTCGCCTGGTTCGCCGCGTTCGGGTCGTTCGAGTAGACCAGCTTGACGTTGTCCTTGGCGGCGGCCGTCTGGGCGCCCTTGCGGACGATGTCCCAGAAGGTGTCGCCCTGCCCGGCGTGGGTCACCAGCGCCACCGTCATCCGCGGTGTGTCGGCCTTGCCCGCGGAGGCGTTCGCCCCGCCCTCCTCGGCCTCCTTGCCGCCGGAGCTGCTGGAGCAGCCGGCTATGAGCATCGCGGAGGCCGCGGCCATGGCGAGAAAGGGAGCCACTCTGCGTGAGCGGGGCTGAAACGTGCGGTCCATCTTTCCTGCACCTCACTGTGCGACAGGGGGAAAGGGAACGGGACAGCGTCGGGCGGAGTACCCGCGCGGGCCCGGACCTGAAGTCCGGATCATTCTGCCGGTAGGCCGGCTGCGCTGTTTCGTTGGGACGGGATCAAACCCCTGGCACACCCAGCTGTCAAGACTTTGTTAAGACATCATTTCACGAGCAGGTCCGAATGTCCGTACAAACTATTGACAGGGGCTGCTCCTGAGCCCTACACCTGGGATACCTCCGGACCCCGCCCCCGCGCATCCCCCGGCGCACCCCGGGCTCCGGTCGGCCCGCATCCCCCACCCGAGGAGCGACGCGCATGCCCGAGTCCGCCGAGTCCTTCGATCTCGTCACCATGGGTCGCATCGGAGTCGATCTGTATCCGCTGCGGACCGGTGTACCGCTCGCCCGCGTCGAGTCCTTCGGCAGGTTCCTCGGCGGGTCCGCCGCCAATGTCGCGGTGGCGGCGGCGCGGCTCGGCGACACGGCCGCCGTGATCACCCGCACGGGAGAGGACCCCTTCGGGGTGTTCCTGCGCGAGGCGCTCAAGGAGTTCGGCGTCGACGACCGGTTCGTCAGGTCCGTCGCCGCGTACCCCACCCCGATCACGTTCTGCGAGATCTTCCCGCCCGACGACTTCCCGCTCTACTTCTACCGGCGCCCCAAGGCCCCCGACCTGGAGATCCACACCGAGGAGCTGGACTTCTTCGCCGTCCGCGCGGCCCGCGTCTTCTGGATCACCGGCACCGGCCTGAGCGAGGAGCCCAGCCGCTCCGCCACGCTCGCCGCGCTCAAGGCCCGCGACAAGGGCGGCATCACCGTGTTCGACCTGGACTGGCGTCCCATGTTCTGGCGGGACCCCGAGGACGCCCGCCCGTACTACGCCGAGGCCCTGCGGCACTCCACGGTCGCCGTCGGCAACCTCGACGAGTGCGAGGTCGCCACGGGTGTCCGCGAACCCCGGGCCTGCGCGGAGGCGTTGCTGGAAGCGGGGGTGGAACTGGCCGTCGTCAAGCAGGGCCCCAAGGGTGTGCTCGCCGTCCACCGCGACGGCACGGTCGCCGAGGTGCCGCCGGTGCCGGTCGAGGTCGTCAACGGGCTCGGCGCGGGCGACGCCTTCGGCGGCTCCCTCTGCCACGGGCTGCTGCGCGGCTGGGACCTGGAGCGGATCATGCGGTACGCCAACGCCGCGGGCGCCCTCGTCGCGTCCCGCCTCGCCTGCTCCTCGGCGATGCCGACGGAGGGGGAGGTGGAGGAGTTGCTGTCGGGTGAGTGACCGGCACGTCGTCTGCGGGCGGGTGGGGACTGGTCGCGCCCACGCGGCGGAGCCGCATGTGTCACCGCCCCGCGCCCCTGAAAAGCGACCGGGGCTTCGCCCCGTGCTTTTCCGAAGGAGGGCGGGCCGCGGGCCCGTCCCTCCAGAGGCGCGGGGAACCGCGCGGGAAACCACGAACCGCCCGTACCCGCCAACCACCACGCACCCCCGAGCCATCAGGCGCCCCGAGGGGGTCGAAGGGGCACCGCCCCTGGAACGGAGCCCGAGTTGACCCTCACCATCCCCGACCTGGTGTCCGTGCGCGCACGCCACCCCGAGGCCGTCGCCGAAGCCGCGGCCCGCCGTGTCCGCCGCCCGCTCATCGGCGCCCGCGGCCGTCTGATGATCGTGGCCGCCGACCACCCCGCCCGGGGCGCCCTCGGCGTCGGCGGGCGACCCCTCGCCATGGCCGACCGGACCGACCTCCTCGAACGCCTCTGCACCGCCCTGTCGCGGCCCGGCGTGGACGGCGTGCTCGCCACCGCCGACATCCTGGAGGACCTGCTGCTCCTCGGTGCCCTGGAGAACAAGGTCGTCATGGGCTCCCTCAACCGCGGCGGACTCGCGGGGGCCTCCTTCGAGATGGACGACCGCTTCACCGGCCACCGCCCCCAGGACATCGAGCGCCTCCGCTTCGACGCGGGCAAGCTGCTGCTGCGCGTCGACTACGACGACCCCGGCTCCCTGCGGACCCTGCACTCCGCGGCCCGGGCGGTCGACGACATGGCGGCGCGCCGACTGCCGCTGTTCGTGGAGCCGTTCCTCTCGCGCCGGGTGGACGGCCGGGTCCGCAACGACCTGGGCGCCGAGGCCGTCACCCGCTCCATCGCCATCGCCGCGGGCCTCGGCGGCACCTCCGCCTACACCTGGCTGAAGCTGCCCGTCACCGACGACGCCGACGCCATGGCCGAGGTCCTGGAGACCTCCACCCTGCCCGTCGTACTGCTCGGCGGTGAGGTGGGGAAGGATCAGGACGGTGCCTACGAGAAGTGGCGCAAGGCCCTGCGGCTGCCCACCGTCCAGGGCCTGGTCGTGGGCCGTTCCCTGCTCTACCCCGCCGAGGGCAGCGTGGAGACCGCGGTCGACACGGCGGTCGGACTCCTCTGACGGCACACCAGGCACCAGGCACCAGCCACCGCGCACCAGTCCCTGCCAGCCCTCCCCAGCCCCCGAACCCTTCGTCTCAGTGAGAGGTCCCCATGACCACCCCCTCCACCCGCCGGCTGACCGTCGCCCAGGCGCTGGTGCGGTTCCTGTCCGCGCAGTACACCGAGCGCGACGGCGTCCGCCACCGTCTGATCGCCGGGACCTGGGGCATCTTCGGCCACGGCAACGTCGCGGGGGTCGGCCAGGCGCTGCTGGAGGCCGGCGAGGAGACCATGCCGTTCCACCAGGGCCGCAACGAGCAGTCCATGGTGCACGCGGCCGTCGGGTACGCCCGCCAGCTCAACCGGCTCTCCGCGCAGGCGGTCACCACCTCCATCGGGCCCGGCGCCACCAACCTCGTCACCGGCGCCGCCCTCGCCACCATCAACCGGCTGCCCGTGCTGCTCCTGCCCGGCGACTACTTCGCGAGCCGCACCGCCGACCCGCTGCTCCAGCAGTTGGAGCACCCCACCGAGGCCGACGTGTCCGTGAACGACACCCTGCGGCCGGTCTCCCGCTACTTCGACCGGATCACCCGCCCCGAGGCGCTGATCCCGGCCGCCCTGAACGCGATGCGGGTCCTCGCCGACCCCGTCGAGACCGGCGCCGTCACCCTCGCCCTGCCGCAGGACGTGCAGGCGGAGGCGTACGACTGGCCGGAGGAGTTCTTCGCCGAGCGGGTCTGGCGGGTCCGGCGTCCCGCGCCCGACCCGGTGGAGCTGGCCGAGGCGGTCCGGGCGATCCGCGCGGCGCGGCGGCCACTGCTCGTCGCGGGCGGCGGTGTCCACCACAGCGAGGCGGAGGCGGCGCTGCGGGCGCTGGTGGAGGCCACCGGCATCCCGGTCGCGTCCACCCAGGCAGGCAAGGGCTCGCTGCGCCACGACCACCCGGCCGACCTGGGCGGCATCGGGCACACCGGTACCGCCGTCTGTGACGACATCGCCCGCACCGCCGATCTGGTCATCGGCGTCGGCACCCGCTACACCGACTTCACCACCGCTTCCCACACCCTGTTCCAGGTCCCCGACGTCCGCTTCGTCAACCTCAACGTCGCCGCGTTCGACGCCCACAAGCTGGCGGCCCGGACCGTGGTCTGCGACGCGCGGACGGGTCTGGAGGCGCTGACGGAGGCACTCGCCGGGCACCGTGTGGAGGAGGCGTACGAGGCCGAGTACCGGGTGGGCAAGGAGCGCTGGGAGCGGGTGGTGGAGGCGGCCTACACCCCGGCCGACGAGCACGCCGTGCCCACCCAGACGCAGGTGCTGGGCGCCTTGGACGCGGTCGTGGGGGACGACGACGTCGTCATCAACGCCGCCGGTTCGCTCCCCGGTGACCTGCACAAACTGTGGCGGGCGCGCGGTCCCCGCCAGTACCACCTGGAGTACGGCTACTCCTGCATGGGCTACGAGATCCCCGCCGCGATCGGTGTGCAGCAGGCGGCGCCCGGGACGGCCGTGTGGGCGCTGGTCGGCGACGGCACGTATCTGATGATGCCGACGGAGATCGTCACCGCCGTCCAGGAGGGGCTGCCCGTCAATCTGGTCCTCGTCCAGAACCACGGCTACGCCTCCATCGGCGGGCTGTCCGAGTCGGTGGGCTCCGAACGGTTCGGCACCGCCTACCGCTACCGCGTCGCCGACGGCACCTTCACCGGCGCACCGCTCCCGGTGGACCTGGCCGCCAACGCCGCCAGCCTCGGCATGGACGTCCTCCGCGCCAAGACGGTGCGGGAACTGCGCGAGGCCCTGGCCGAGGCCCGCGCCTCCGACCGGCCGACCTGCGTGTACGTGGAGACCGACCCGACGTCCACCGCTCCCCCCGCGGAGGCGTGGTGGGACGTACCGGTGGCGGAGACCGCCGCCCGGCCGGCCGCGGTCGAGGCCCGCGAGACCTATGACCGCGAGGCCGCCGCCCGCCGCCGCCACCTCCGCCCGGGGACATGACCGGCACCCCCTGCGGCCGTGAGCTTGTCAGGACAACGAAATGACAGGGCTTCCTGTCATCCGGACGGGCGGTTACCCTCGGACCGTGACCAGCGCGACCGCAGGGAGTACGGAGAAGCTCGACCTCAGTGTCGACCGGAGCAGCCCGGTGCCGCTGTACTACCAGCTGGCCCGGCAGCTGGAGGCCGCCATCGAGCAGGGGGCACTGGGCCCGGGCAGCCTGCTGGGCAACGAGATCGAGCTCGCGGGCCGCCTCGGCCTGTCCCGGCCGACCGTGCGGCAGGCCATCCAGTCGCTGGTGGACAAGGGCCTGCTCGTCCGCCGCCGGGGCGTGGGCACGCAGGTCGTGCACAGCCAGGTCAGGCGTCCGCTGGAACTGAGCAGTCTGTACGACGACCTGGAGGCGGCGGGCCAGCAGCCCACGACCCGGGTGCTGCTGAGCGAGATCCGGCCGGCGTCCGCCGAGGTCGCGGCGGCCCTGGGTCTCGCCGAGGGCGCGGAGGTCCACCTCTTCGAGCGGCTGCGGCTCACCCACGGCCAGCCGGTGGCGTTCCTGTCCAACCACGTGCCCGCGGGTCTGCTGGACCTCGACACCGAGCGCCTGGAGGCGACGGGCCTGTACCGGATGATGCGCAACGCCGGCATCACCCTGCACAGCGCCCATCAGACGGTCGGCGCCCGGCTCGCCGCGCCCGAGGAGGCCGAGCGGCTCGGCGAGCCCGAGGGCGCCGCCCTCCTGACCATGCAGCGCACGGCGTACGACGACACCGGCCGGGCCGTCGAGTACGGCAGCCACATCTACCGGGCCTCCCGCTACTCCTTCGACTTCCAGCTGCTCGTCCGCACCTGACGATCCAGCCGCCCGGGAACCCGCGCTCCCTCCGCCCGGAAACCGCAGGTCAGGCAGGAAGACCTGCGGAAGTACTAAATTGGGCAGCGGAGGCCGCGGCATGGTCGGCCCCCGCCTGATGTCTCCCACACGCACCCGTCCGCAAGGGAGAACCAGCCGTGAAGACCCGACGCCTCCGCCGCATCGGCCTCGGTGCCGTCAGTGCTCTCCTCGTCACCGCGCTCGGCGCCTGCGGCGGTTCCGGTGCCGACACGGACAGCGCCCCGATGGTGGGCGTCGACTACCCCCGCTCGGACACCGACTTCTGGAACGCGTTCATGAAGTACACCCCGGGATTCGCCGAGGAACTCGGGCTGGAGCTGAAGACCACCAACTCGCGCAACGACGTCGCCAAACTCGCCACCAACTCGCAGAGCCTGATCATCCATGGTGTGAAGGGCGTGGCCCTGGCCCCTCAGAACACCGCCGCGACCACGCCCGTCCTGCGGCAGCTGGCCGCGCAGAACATTCCGGTGGTCACCCTGGACACCCGTCCCGACACCGGCGACGTCTACATGGTGGTGCGCGCCGACAACCGCGCGTACGGGGAGAAGGCGTGCCGGTTCCTCGGCACCAAGCTGAAGGGTGAGGGCAAGGTCGTCATGCTGCAGGGCGACCTCGCCTCGGTCAACGGCCGCGATCGCACCGAGGGGTTCAACGCGTGCATGAAGGAGCGCTACCCCAGGATCGAGGTCTTCGAGGAGAAGACGAACTGGGACGGGGCGGTCGCGGCGCAGAAACTCCAGGCGAATCTCACGGCCAACCCCGACATCAAGGGCATCTACATGCACTCCAGCCTGGCGCTCGCCGGCAGCCTGCAGGTGCTCAAGCAGCAGGGTCTCCTGGTCGGCCCGCAGGACAGCAGGCATGTGTTCGTGGTCTCCAACGACGGCACCCCCCGAGAGCTCCGGGAGATCGCCGAGGGCAAGATCGACGCCACGGTCTCCCAGCCCGCCGACCTCTACGCCAAGTACGCCCTCTACTACCTTCAGGCGGCGATCGAGGGCAAGACGTTCAAGCCCGGCGGGACGGACCACGACAGCACGATCGTGCGGATCCGCGACGGTGTGCTGGAGGACCAGCTCTCCGCACCCCTGGTGACCGCGGACGGCGCGACCTACGACGGTGTTCCCAGCCTCAGGAGCGACGACAAGTCCCTCTGGGGCAACAACCTCGACTGACCGGGCGGGGCGGCGCCCGGCTCAGAGGCTCACCCACGCCCCGGACTCGGCGGAGCGGCTCATGGCGTCCAGGGCGGTGGCGCTGCGCACGGCGTCGTCCAGGGTGGCGCCGTACGGGGTGCCCTCGGCGATCGAGCGCAGGAAGTGGTGGGCCTCGATGACCTTGAGGTCGTCGTAGCCCATGGCGTTGGCGGAGCCCGGCTGGAAGGCCGCGTACGCGCCGTGGCCGGGGCCGACGAAGACCGTGCTGACGGACTGGTCCTGGTAGGCCGTGCCGCGGCTGACGCCCAGCTCGCCCATGCGACGGAAGTCCCACAGGACGGCGCCCTTGGTGCCGTGGACCTCGAAGCCGTAGTTGTTCTGCTCACCGACGGCGACCCGGCTGGCCTCCAGGACGCCGCGGGCGCCGGAGGCGAAGCGGAGCAGGCAGTTGACGTAGTCCTCGTTCTCGACGGGGCCGAGTTCGCCGCCCGTCGCGCGGGTGTGCCCGGCGGTGGCGCCGGTGGGCCGGGCCCGTTCGGGGACGAAGACCGCGGTGTCGGCGGTGAGGGCGGTGATGTCGCCGAGGAGGAAACGGGCGAGGTCGACGCCGTGCGAGGCGAGGTCGCCGAGGACGCCGCTGCCGCCGCGTTCGCGCTCGTACCGCCAGGTCAGGGCGCCCTCGGGGTGGGCGGCGTAGTCGCTGAAGAGGCGGACGCGGACATGGGTGACGGTGCCGATCTCACCGGCGGCGATCAGCTCGCGGGCGTACGCGACGGCGGGGGCGTTGCGGTAGTTGAAGCCGACGGTGCCCTGGACGCCGGCCTCGGCGACCGCGTCGGCGACGGCGCGGGCGTCGGCGGCGGTGAGCCCGACGGGCTTCTCGATCCAGATGTGCTTGCCGGCCCCGGCCATGGCGACACCGATCTCGCGGTGCAGGAAGTTCGGCGCGGTGATGCTCACGGCGTGGACGCGCGGATCGGCGGCGACCTCGCGCCAGTCGCGGGTGGTGGTCGCGAACCCGAACCGCTCGGCGGCCTCCTCCGCGCGGCCGGGCACGTCCTCGACGACGGTGACCAGCTCGGGGCGTACGGGAAGCTGCAGGAAGTGGTGCGGCACGCGGGCGTACGCCTGGGTGTGCACCCGTCCCATCCAGCCGAACCCCACGACGGCGACACCGAGCGCACTCACCATGACTGCCCTTCTTCGGACTCACCGGAACCGCTTTGGACCGTTCCAGACCGTACGCCGCTCACCTTGGAGGTGAGCTTCCGCAGCTGTCAAGCCCTTTGACAACCGCGCCCGCCCTGTGGAACGGTCCAGGCCATGAGACCTCCGACGATCCGCGATGTCGCCGAGCGCGCCGGCGTGTCGAAGTCCCTGGTCTCGCTGGTGCTGCGCGGCTCGGAGCAGGTGCGACCCGAGAAGCGGCAGGCCGTGCTGGCGGCCGCGGACGAGCTGGGCTACCGGCCCAACGCGGCGGCGCGCAGCCTGAGCGAGCGCCGTACCCGGACGGTCGGTGTCCTCCTGAACGACATGCGCAATCCGTGGTTCGTGGAGCTGCTGGACGGTCTGAACTCCCGCCTGCACGACAACGGTCTGCGCATGCTGCTGGCCGACGGCCACCTCAACCGGCGTCTCGGGGAGGACCTCACCCGCACCTTCACCGAGCTGCGGGTCGACGGTCTGATCGCGGTCGGCACACTGCCCCCGTCCGAGGCCCTGCGCGCGGCGGCCGCGCAGGTGCCCACCGTGGTCGCGGGGGCCAGGGAGCCGGCGCTCCCCCATGTCGATGTCGTCGCGGGCGACGACCAGTCGGGCGCCCGGCTCGCCACCGAACACCTCATCGCCCTGGGCCACCGGCGGATCGGGCACATCGCGGGCGACGGTGTGGTGGGCGCGCTGCGCCGCCGCGGCTTCGAGGCGGTCATGCGGGAGCACGGTCTGTCCGACACGGCGGTCGTCGTACGCGGCGACCTGACGGAGGAGGGCGGCTACCGCGCCACGGTCCGGCTGCTCGGCGCCCCCGAACGCCCCACGGCGATCCTGGCGTTCAACGACATGTCCTGCGTCGGCGCGCTGTCCGCCGCCGAGGAACTGGGCCTGAGGGTGCCGCGCGACCTGTCCCTCGTCGGCTACGACAACACGTACGTCTCCCGGTTGCGCCATCTGTGGCTCACCACCGTGGACAACGCCAGCCACGACGTCGGCCGCCGCGCCGCCCAGCGCCTCCTGGACCGCATCGCCGACCCTGCGCGTCCGGCCCAAGTCGTCCTGACCGCACCGACCTTGGAGATCCGCGGCACGACGGGCCCACCGGCTGACCGGTGAGCCGCACGGTCACGCCGTAGCGTCGAGGGGGCGGGCTCCCGCGGCCCGCAGCAGCGCCGCCGTGTCCGGGTGGGGGCCGCGCTCCGCCCAGTACAGCGGGGAGCGGCCCGTGCCGTGGTCCTCGCGGAGGTTCGGGTCGGCGCCGTGCGCGAGGAGTTCCCGTACGGCGTCGGTGTGACCCCAGCAGGCGGCCCCGCACAGCGGTGTGCCCTCCGCGCCGTGCCCGCTCTCGGTGTCGGGCGGGGCTCCCGCGGCCAGCAGCCGGCGGACCGTGTCGGCCGCCCCGTGCACGGACGCCGCGTACAGCGGCGTCGTACCGTCGGCGTCGGCCCTGTCGGGGCGGGCCCCGGCCCGCAGCAGCGCGTCGACGGCGCCGGTGTCACCGACCGACGCGGCCCGGACGAGCCGCCCTGACAGCTTCTTCTGCCGCCTTCTGTTCACCGCACCCCGGTCCCGTGAGACGCATTCCGGCTGTCACCCCATCACACGCCCTCCTGAGGAGCGACCTCTTTTCGGCCTGTGCCGCCCACGCCGCGCCCTGCCGGTACTGCGCGTACGTCGATCGCCGTGAGCGCCATGGCCAGCGGGCCGGGGACGAGGAAGGCGAGGGGCAGCAGCATCCACGCGCACAGGGCGGACGCCAGCACGGCCAGCACCACCAGCGCGCTGCCGCCGGGGTCCCGTACCGCGTCGTGGGCCGCCCCGCGCACCGCGCCGGGCCAGTCGACGGCGGACTCGGGGCGGGCGCAGGCGCGCAGACCGACCACGGCGGCGCAGACGAAGACGGCGGCGGCCACCACGGCGAAGGCGGGACCGCCGGGCAGGCCTGCGGGGACCAGCGCCAGGTCGACGAGGACGAGGCCGAGACCCGCGAGGGTCACGCACCCGGCGGCGACGTCACCGGAGCGCAGCCGTCGCCGCAGCCCGCCGAGGAACCGCCGGGCGGTGACCGGCCGTCCGTCCCGTACGCCCCGCAGCACCTCGCACGCCGTGGACAGCGCGGCGGGCAGCGTCACCAGCGGCAGACTCGCCACCGCCACCGCGACACCGACGTTCAGCACGTCGGCGAAGAGCGACATCCGCGGTCCGAAGATCTCGCCCGGCTCCCGGTCGTTCCGCTTCACGCTCACCCCTTGATCCCGGAGTTGGCCATGCCCTCCACCAGGAAGCGCTGGAAGGCGAGGAAGAACAGCACGATCGGCAGCAGCGCGATCACCGACATGGCGAACATCGGGCCGAACGCCGAGGTGCTCGACGCGTCCACGAACGACCGGAGCGCCAGTGTCAGCGTGAACTTCTCCGGCGAGAACAAGTAGATCAGCTGGGTGAAGAAGTCGTTCCACGTCCAGATGAACGTGAAGATGGCGGTGGTGATCAGGGCCGGACGCGTCAGCGGGAGGATCACCAGGAAGAAGCTCCGGAACGGTCCGCAGCCGTCGATCCGCGCCGCCTCCTCCAGTTCCCTCGGCAGGCCGCGCATGAACTGCACGATGAGGAAGACGAAGAACGCCTCGGTGGCCAGGAACTTCGGCAGGATCAGCGGCCAGTAGGTGTTCACCATGCCGAGTTGGTTGAAGAGGATGTACTGAGGGATCAGTACCGCGTGGTGCGGCAGCATGATCGTCGCGATCATGAAGGCGAAGAGCGGTCCCCGGAAGCGGAATCGAAGGCGGGCGAAGGCGTACGCCGCGAGGGAGCAGGACAGTACGTTGCCGATGACCGCGCCGGTGGCGATCAGCAGGGAGTTGCCCAGCAGCCTGCCGACCGAGACGTCGTTGACGCCGTCCAGGGCAGTTTCGTAGTTGGACCATTCCAGGCGGCCCGGCAGCAGGTCGAGGCTCGCGATGACCTCGTCCGCCGGTTTCACCGAGGTCGCGAGGAGCCAGGCCAGCGGGTACAGCATCACGAGGAGCGCGGCCAGGCACGCGGTGTGCAGGGCCACGCGCCGCCAGGCGAAGGGCTTGCGGGCGGTGGCGGCGTCGGCGGGTGTGGTCGTGGTGGTGGTCATCGGTCCCCCTCGGAGGCGTAGAAGACCCAGGAGCGGGAGGTACGGAACAGCACGGCGGTGACCACGCCGATGGCGAGCAGCAGGACCCAGGCCATGGCGGAGGCGTAACCCATGTGGGAGGCGACGAAGCCGCGGTCGTAGAGGTACAGCGTGTAGAAGAGGGTGGAGTCGGCGGGGCCTCCCTTGCCCGCGCTGATCGCGAAGGCGGGGGTGAAGACCTGGAACGCCTGGATGGTCTGGAGGACCAGGTTGAAGAAGATCACCGGTGACAGCATCGGCACGGTGATCGACAGGAACTGGCGCCACCGCCCGGCCCCGTCGACCTCGGCGGCCTCGTACAGCTCCCCCGGTATCTGCTGGAGTCCGGCGAGGAAGATGACCATCGGGGCGCCGAACTGCCACACCGTCAGCAGGGCCACCGCGAGCAGCGCCCAGCCGGGCTTGTTGACCCAGCCGCCGGTGCCGAGCAGATGGTCGACCGTGCCCCCGTCGTTGAAGATCGCCCGCCAGACGAGGGCGATGGACATGGACGCGCCGAGGAGGGACGGGGCGTAGAAGGCGGAACGGTAGAAGCCCTTGCCATGGCGCATGTTCTTCAGGGCGAGGGCCACGACGAGGGCGAGGGCCAGTTGCAGGGGGACGGCGATGACGACGTACGTCAGGGTCGCCCCGACCGAACGCCAGTAGCGGGGGTCCTCGGTGAACATCTGCGTGTAGTTGCGCGGGCCCACCCAGCTGGGCGCGTTGAACAGGTCGTAGTCGGTGAAGGAGAGGTAGAGCGACACGGCCATCGGGAGCAGGGTCAGGACGCAGGCGCCCAGTACCCACGGCGACAGGAACACCCACGCGGCGCCCTCGCGCCGGGGCCTGCGGGCGGGCCCTTCGGGCGGTTCGGTTCCCTCGCCCCGTACGGTCGTCGGCATGTGTGTGGTGGTCATGACCTCAGCTCCGCCTCCGCCTCGGTGATGTAGTTCTCGGCGGCCTCTCGGGGGGACATCCGCTCGTACGCCACCTGGTCGTAGTCGCGCTGGAAGGTGGTCTGCAGGGCGCTGTCGCCGGAGGGGGGCGCCTGGGGCGGCGCCTTCAACTCGCCTTCCAAGGAAGCCTGGTAGTCGTAGATGGTCCGGTCGAAGTCCTTGAGGCCGGGGGCGATCTCCTCGCGGAGCCTCTCGTTGACGGGGATGCCGCGGGTGGCGCCGAGGATCTCCGCCGCGCCGGGGTCGTTCAGCAGGAAGTCGACGAGGCGGACGGACTCCTCGGGGTGACTCGTGTCGGCGGCGACGCCCATGAACATCGAGGGTTTGAAGTACTGGCCCGGGGTGCCGTTCTCGCCGGAGGGCATCGGCGCGAGGGTGACCTCGCCGTCCGGGAGGAGGCCGACATAACCGCTGGCCGGCGCGTCCCAGTTGGTGTCGGAGGCGGCCCTGCCGCGGCCGAGCGGGGTGTTCTCGACCGTGCCGTCGAGCTGGGTGGTCTCCTCGGCGGGCGAGACGGCGCCCTCCCGGCGGAGCCGGTCGGTGAACGTCCAGTAGCGGGTCAGGTCGTCGGCGGTGAAGCCGAGTCGCCGGTCCTCGGTGTAGAGCGCCTTGCCCTGGCCGCGCAGCCAGACCTCGAAGGCGTCCTCGCTCCAGCCCGGGTCCGTGCCGCCGGGCTCACCGGTCCCGCGCGCCAGCTCCCGCATGGTGTCGGCCCAGTCGTTCCAGGTCCAGCCCTCGCGGGGCTGTGCGACGCCGGCCGCCTTCCACTGCTTCGCGTCGTACACGACGGTCTCGGTGCCACGGGCCTGGGGGATCGCGTACTGCCTGCCGTCGACCTTGCCGGTGGCGAGGAGCCCCGGGTCGAACGCGTCGGTGTCCAGGGCGGCCCGCTGCTCCGCGAAGTCCAGGAGGACGCCCCCGGAGGCGTACTGGTCGATCATGCGGTAGTCGAGCTGCATGACGTCGGGCGCGTCGCCGCCGGCCGCCTGGGTCGCGAGCTTCTGCTTGTAGGCGTCGTAGCCGGAGAACGAGGTCTGCACCTCGATGCCGGGGTGCTTCCGCTCGAAGAGGTCGACGGCCCGCTGGGTTCTCGCCGCCCGGTCCGGGTTGCCCCACCAGGTGTAGCGCAGGACGACCTTGCCGCCGCCGCCTGCCTCGTCCGGGCCCGAGCAGCCGCCGAGCACCGCGCACAGAGCGAGGACCACGGCCGTCGCGCAGGACTTCCCCGTCCTGTTTCCGGGCATGAGTGGGTCACCTCTTTCACTAGAAAGCGCTTCCACCCCCCGCATGAGACCCTAGGGAAGGTCCGGATGTCACAACAAGACCCCTGCGCCTCCTCCGTGGGACGCCGCCGTGCCGCCGTCGTCGGACTCGGCGCCCGCGCACGGATGTTCACCGAGGCGCTGACGGGCCCCTACGCGGACCGCATCGACCTCGTCGGCCTCTGCGACACCAACGCGCACCGCATGGCCGTCCACAACACCTGGATCGCCGCCGACCACCCCGGCCGCGCGCCCGTACCCGCCTACGCGGCCGGGGAGTTCGAGGAGATGCTGCGGCGCGAGCGGGTCGGCCTGGTGGTGGTGTGCGGTGTGGACCGGTCCCACGACCACTACATCGTGCGGGCCCTGGAGGCGGGCTGCGACGTCGTCACCGAGAAGCCGATGACCACGGACGCCGGGCGCGCCCGCCGCATCCTGGACGCGCGCCGCCGGACGGGCCGCGAGGTGCGGGTCGCCTTCAACTACCGCTACAACCCGGTGCATTCGGCCGTACGGGAGCTGCTCGCGAGCGGTGAGATCGGGGAGGTCGGCTCCGTGCACTTCGAGTGGCTGCTCGATCTGCGGCACGGCGCCGACTACTTCCGCCGCTGGCACCGCGAGAAGGCGAACTCCGGGGGGTTGCTGGTCCACAAGTCGACCCATCACTTCGACCTGGTCAACTGGTGGCTCGGCACCCGCCCCGAGACCGTCTTCGCCCAGGGCGGCCTGTTCTTCTACGGCGACGAGGCGGGCCGGCGCCGAGGGCTCGCCCGGGACTACGACCGCGCCCACGGCTCCCCCGCCGCCGAGGGCGACCCGTTCGCACTGCACCTCAAGGACTCCCCCGTCCTCGGCGCGCTCTACCTGGACGCCGAAGGGGAGGACGGCTACCACCGCGACCGGAACGTCTTCGGCCCCGGTGTGACCATCGAGGACGACATGGCGGTCCTGGTGCGGTACGCGTCCGGGGCGACCCTGACGTACCACCTGACGGCGTACGCGCCCTGGGAGGGCTACCGCATCGCCTTCAACGGCAGCGAGGGACGTCTGGAGCTGCTGGTGGAGGAGTCGACGTGGACCCGGCCGCACGTCCGGGTCACCGGGGCGAGCCCGGTCCTGCACGGCACGGAGACCGGCGACGAGGCGGGGCGGACCGAGCTGCTGGTACGCCGGTTCTGGGAGCGGCCGCGCGAGGTGAGGGTCGCGACGGGTGAGGGCGGGCACGGCGGCGGGGACGACCTGATGCTGGCCGACCTGTTCGGGGACCGCGTCCCCGACGAACTGGGCCGCGCCGCGGACGCGGCGGACGGGGCGAGGTCCCTGGTGACGGGGCTGGCGGCGAACCGGTCGCTGGAGACGGGGGCGGCGGTGGCGGCGCGGGAGGTGCTGGACGTGTGAGCCGGCGGGGGCGCGCGGGGTTGCCGTCCGTGGGCGGAGGGCACCTCGGGGACGTCACCAGACGAGGTCGAGGGTCTCCGGGGAGCGGTGGATGAGCGTCGGCCGCATGACGATCCGCTGATCGTCCGCGAGGCGCAGACCGGGGAGTCGGCGGGTCAGGAGTTCCAGGGTGATGCGGAGCTGTTCGCGGGCGAGTGTGGAGCCGGGGCAGGCGTGGGCGCCGAGGCCGAAGGAGAGGTGGCGGGCGGCGGCGGTGCGGGTGATGTCGAAGCCGTCGGGGTCCGGGTGCCGGGGAGACGTGCGCCCACGCCTTGTCGGCGGGCGGTGGGCGCGACCATCAGCGTGGTGACGAAGCCCTGCTCGAAGAAGGTGTATTCCAGCACGCTGTAGCCCAAGGGGCCGGATGCGTCCTCGGCCAGGAGGACCGAGCCCTGTTCGCACCAGCGTCGGATCGTCGCGCGCCGCGCATCGTCACCCGATACCGCGACGGAGTCGATGCCGGCCAGTCCGGGCCAGTCCGAGGCATCCGCGTGGCGTATCACCAGTCCGTCGGGCTTCTCAAGATCCATGGGTGCATCGTCGCGTGTGAGCCTCGCCTGCGGCCAGGACGCGTCCCGCGTCGTGGCGTGTCCCGTGCCGGTTCGAGGCACCTTTCGACCTCGTCGGATGGACGACAAGGGCAGTGATCGTTCCTTTACGATCGGCTCGTGGTCCTCTTCTCCCTCGAACGCCTCTCCCGGCTGCCCGCCGACGTGGCATGGCGGCGGCTCACCGACTGGCATCGCCACGCCGAGGTCGTCCCCCTGACCCGGGTCACCGTCCGCACGCCTCCCCCGACCGCCGAGGGCACGGTTTTCGTCGCCCGCAGCGGTGTCGGTCCCCTTTCGTTCGACGACCCGATGGAGGTGACGGTGTGGCAGCCGCCGGAGAGCGGAGGGGCGGGACGGTGCCGGCTCGTCAAGCACGGGTCCGTGGTCAAGGGGTGGGCCGAGATCGAGGTCCAGCCGTACGGTGACGGGGCGGGCGCCGGCCTCGGACCGGCCCCCCGCCCTGACTCCGGCCCCGCCCCGGGCCCCGTCGCTTCTCGTGTCCTGTGGCGGGAGGAGTTGCGCGTCCACCGGCTGCCCGGGTGCTGCGACCGGCCCCTCGGGTGGCTGGCCCGTCGGATGTTCGGGCGCGCGGTGGACGGGCTGTTGGGGGACACGTCCGCCGGGCGTTGAGCGCCTGCGGCGCGCCTGCGAGCGTTCTAGGCCCTGTCGTCACATTCCCGCCGTCGCCCGAAGGGCGGCCCCGCGGCGTCAGGTGCGTGCTCTCGGCGTGCCGGGCCCCGACCCGTGTACTGGACGTACTCGGGTCGGGGCCCGGTGCGTCGAGAGCGCGTGCATGGCGTCGCGGGGTAGGTGGGAAT